>JACPAU010000010.1 GCA_016180705.1 Candidatus Methylomirabilota bacterium | reverse complement strand
CCCTTGTAGCCGGTCTCGCTGCAGGCCATGCACCCCTTCCCCTTGAAGGTCTTGATGCCCTTGGCCTCCTCGGCGGAGAAGCCGATGTCCACGAGGGCGCCGCGGGGGAGCTGGACCTCCTCCCTGCAGGCGGAGCAGATCTTCCGGCAGAGGCGCTGGGCGAGGATCAGGTTGGTGGAGGCGGCGACCAGGAATGGCTCGACGCCCATGTTGAGCATCCGGCTGATCGTGCTGGGGGCGTCGTTCGTGTGCAGGGTCGAGAGGACCAGGTGCCCGGTGAGGGCCGCTTTGATGCCGATCTCCGCGGTCTCGTAGTCCCGGATCTCTCCGACCATGATGATGTCCGGGTCCTGGCGGAGGAAGGCCCGGAGGGCCGCCGCGAAGTTGAGGCCGATGTCCGCCTTCATCTGGACCTGGTTGATGCCCGGGAGGTTGTACTCCACCGGGTCCTCGGCGGTCATGATGTTGGTTTCGTTGGTGTTCAGGCGATTCAGCGCGGAGTAGAGGGTCGTGGTCTTCCCGGACCCGGTGGGCCCGGTGACCAGGACCATCCCGTAGGGGGCCAGGATCGCCTTCTCGAAGTCTTCCTGGGCCTTGGGCTCGAAGCCGAGCCGGGCCATGTCCAGTTGCAGGTTCGACTTGTCCAGGAGCCGGAGGACCACCTTCTCCCCGAAGATCGTGGGGAGGGTCGAGACCCGGAAATCCATCTCGCGGGGCCCCATCTTGATCTTGATGCGCCCGTCCTGCGGCAACCGTCGCTCGGCGATGTCCAGCTGGGACATGATCTTCAGGCGGGAGGTGATGGCGCCGCGGAGCTTCATCGGCGGCTGCATGACCTCGTACATCACCCCGTCGATCCGGTACCGGACCCGGAAGCTCTTCTCGTAGGGCTCCACGTGGATGTCGGAGGCCCCCTTCTTGATGGCGTCGGTGAGGATGAGGTTGACCAGCTTGACGACCGGGGCGTCCTCGGTGGCCTTCTCGAGCTCGGCGACGTTGAGCTGATCGTCCCCTTCGGCGACCGCGCTCACGTCGCGGTCGTCGTAGTCCTTCACGATCGCCTCCACGAGCCCCGCCGAGTCGTAGTACTTGTTGATGGCGCTCTTGATGGAGGATTCGGCCGCCACCACCGGCTCCACCTTGAAGCCGGTCATGAACTTGATGTCGTCGATGGTGAAGATGTTGGAGGGGTCGGCCATCGCCACCGTCAGCACGGTGCCGGTCCGGTTGATCGGCACCACCATGTGCTTCTGGGCGATCTCCGCCGGGATCAGCTTGATGACCGCGGTGTCGATCTCGAAGTGCGAGAGGTTGATGGAGGGGACGCCGTACTGCTTGCTGAGGAAGGAGGTGATGTCGTCTTCGCTGATGAAGCCGAGCTTGACCAGGTTGCTCCCGAGCCGGCCCCCCTGACTCTCCTGCTGCGCCAGGGCCTTCTTCAATTGCTCCTCGGAGATCAGGTTGGCCTTGACCAACATGTCCCCGAGGCGGCTGGCGCCGGTAGCCATGGACGGAAATCCTCCGGTGACCCGCTGGCGGGTCGTGGCCGGGCGGGGGCCGCGCGGGCACGTCTCAGGGGCGGCCCGCCTCCGCCGGTATCAAGATCCTGCTAGTCCCCGCAGGAGCGCCGCCCGCATCGCCTCCACCGGGGGCGCCTCCCCCGTGAAGAGACGGAAGGCGGCGGCCCCCTGGTGCAGGAGCATCCCGAGCCCGTTCAGCGCCCGGCAGCCCCTCCGGCGCGCCTCCTTCAGTAGCCCGGTCTCCGGGGGCCGGTAAATCAGGTCGCAGACCAGCGTCGTGGACCTCAGCCCGTCCAGTTCCAGGGGAAGGGTCTCACCGTGGGCGAGGCCGACCGCCGTGGCGTTCACCAAGACATCGGCCGACCTGAGGGCATCGGCGACCCGCGGGGACTGCAAGGGCAGTGCCAAAAATTGACACTTGGGGAAGCGGGCCGACAGCGCTTCCACCAGGGCCTCTGCCCGATCGGCGGACCGGTTGGCCACGGTGATGGCAGCCGCCCCCCCGGATGCCAGGGCGTAGGCGACACCTTTCGCCCCTCCCCCTGCCCCCAGGAGCAGCACCCGGGCCCCGCGGGGATCCGTCTTTCCCTCCTCCCGGAGCGAAATCAGAAACCCCTCCCCATCCGTGTTGTACCCCACCAGGCGCCCGTCCCGGGGGACGACGGTGTTGACGGCCCCGATTCCCTCCGCCTCCGGGGAGAGGGCGTCCAGGGACTTCCGGATGGCCTCCTTGTGGGGAACCGTCACGTTGGCCCCCGCGAAGTTCTCCATCGCCCGGAAGGCGGCGGCGGCGGCGGTCAACCCCTCGGGGGGCACGGCCCAGGGGAGGTAGACGTAGGGGAGGTTCAGGGCGGCGAAGCCGGCGTTGTGCATCGCGGGGGAGAGGGTGTGGGCGATGGGGTGGCCCAGGACGAAACAGAGCCGCGTCTTCCCCGTGATCCCCATGGCGCGAGCCCCCTACCCGATTCCCTCGGAGATGGCCTCCGTCAGGCGCCGCCGGATCTCCTCCATGCGCGGTCCCTCCGGCACCTTGGAGCCGCCCGCCTCGGTGACGTAGAACACGTCCACCGCCTGATCCGCCTCGGTCGTGATCTTCGCCAGGCTGAGGTCGAGCCCGAGTTCGGTGAGGACGCTGGAGATCACGTAGAGGAGCCCCAGGCGGTCGGCCGTCCGGACATCCAGGACCGTGTGGGTTTCGGAGACCACGTTGTCGAACTCGACCCGGGTCGGAGGCGGCGTCCGCCCTTTGTAGGCCGGGCGCCGCAGCACGTCCCGGCGTCGGGCCAGGATCAGCTCCCGCACGTCCGCCACGCCCCGCAGGACCCGGTCCAGGTCCGCCTCGAAGCGCGTCCAGGCCGTCGGGTCCCCGATGGCCATTCCCCGCCCGTCATCCACCTGAAACTGGCGGATCACGAGGCCGTCCGCCAGGGTGGAGATCGCCGCGCTCAGGATGTTCATGCCGTTGGCCGTGAGGGTTCCCACGATCCGGGCGAACCGCCCCGGCCTCCCGTACGCGCAGACGACCACCTCCGCGTGCCCCGCCATCGGGTAGGCCGCCCACTGCACGGCCGCCTCCGCGCCCGCCTCGAGCCGCTGGATGAGGCGCAGGTGCTGGGCCACCCGGGGCGCCGTGGTGGTCAGCAGGTAGCGCACCGGCGCCTTGTCCAGGTGCGCCCGGACGGCGGCGGGCGCGAACTCCGCCGTCAGCTCCGCGAGGAGGGCGGTCCCCACCTCGGCGGCCCGTGCCGCATCGTCCACCCCCTCGGCGATTCCGCGCGTCAGGATCGTGTGCGTCTTGAGGTAGAGTTCCCAGAGCAGGGCGCCCTTCCACTCCGTCCAGACGTCCGGCCCCACCGCCCGGATGTCCAGATAGGTGAGGAGATAGAGCATCTGGAGGAGGGGGATCGTCTTCACCTGCCGGGCGAACTCCAGCACCATGCGCTCGTCGGAGAGGTCGCGCCGCTGCGAGAGGTGGGCCATGACGAGGTGGTTGGCCACCAGGAACTCGACCTCGGCGATCTCCTCCGGCGCGAGCCCCATGCGCTCCAGGATCTGCACGGTGAGCCGGCGGCCGGCTACGACGTGCCCGTGCCCCTCCCCCTTGCCGATGTCATGCAGGAGGACCGCCAGCTTCAGCACCTCCGGCCGCGGGAGCTGCGCCGCGATGGCCTGGAACTCCTCCGCGTGGGTCGTCTCCGCCCGGTCCAGTTGCTCCAGGTACTCCAGGGCGAGGAGGGTGTGCACGTCCACCGTATACTTGTGGTAGAGGTCGTGCTGCACGAGGCAGGTGAGCTTCCCCCACTCCGGGATGTAGGCGCCGAGCACCCCGGTCTCGTGCATCTGGCGGAGGATGCGCGCCACCCCGGTCCGCTCCCGCAGGATGGCGAGGAAGCACCCGAGCGCCCGGTTGCTGCGGCGGACCGCGTCGTCGATCCGGTCCAGGTTGCCCCGGATGAGGTCCCGCGCGCCCTGGCTCAGGGCGAATCCCGTCTGCTGCGCGTACCAGAAGGCCTTCAGGAGGCGGACCGGGTCCTCGGCGAACAACTCCTGGTGCCGGGGCAGGATGTGGATCTCCCGCCCGATCTCGGTGAACCCGTCCCCGAGGTCCCGCCCCATGAGCTGGCGGATCCGCGCGCCGACCCGGGATGGGGTCCCGGTGCAGCGGTCCACGATCCGGGCGGAGACCTGCTGGACGGTACGGGCGTGCAGGTAGTAGGTCTGCATGAACCGCTCGACCCCCCGGGCGGCCCCGTCGTCGGTGAACCCGAGGTGCGCGGCGGCGGGCACCTGGAGCGGGAAGAGGAGGACGTCCGACCGGGTCTCCGAGAGGTAGTGGAGCTCCACCCGCGCCCGGAGGAGGAAGTCGATGGCCGCGCGATAGCCCGCCACCTCCTCCCGGTCCAGCATCCCCCACGTGGCGAGGTCCTCCAGGTCCCGGACCGGGTGCGCCGCCGCCGCCACCCAGAGGGCGGTGTGGACGTCCCGCAGCCCCCCCACCCCCTCCTTGATCTGCGGCTCCTGCAGGTACAGCGACCCGCCGTGCTTCTCGTGGCGCGCCGCCTGCTCCGCCAGCTTGGCCCGGATGTACTCCTGGGCCTTCCGCCGGGCCATGGCGCCGCCCACGACCTTCCCGAGCCCCTCGACGAGGGCAGCCTCCCCCGCCAGGAAGCGCGCCTCCATCATCGAGGTGCGCGAGCGCAGGTCCTCCTCGGCCATCTTCCGGCAGTCGCGGAGCGTGCGGACCGAGTGGCCGACGGTGAAGCCCACGTCCCAGAGCAGGTGGAGGAGGAAGTGGACGAGCGCGTGCATCGTCCGCCCGACCTCCCCCTGGTACAGGAAGAGGATGTCCACGTCGGAGGCCGGACAGAGTTCCCGGCGCCCGTAGCCCCCCAACGCCACCAGGGCGCAGGCGGCGGGAGCCGCCCGCTCGCCGAAGGGCGCGGCCGCGGCCGCCTCGGCGGAGCGGTACAGCGTGGTGAGCAGCGCGTCCGTCAAGGCCGTCAGGTCCGCTACCGTGGTCAGGCCCGCCGCCCCCGCCCGATGGCGGCGCCGGATCCCCTCCCGCCGCTCCTCCACGAACGCGCGCACGGCGTGGACGAGGGCCTGCCGGTGGCGCGCCGGCGCCCCCGGCCCCTCCGGGGCGCCGAGGAGGTCCGCCCCTCCGCGCGCCCAGAGGGGGGCCAGGGCCGCCGCGAGCTCCTCCCCCCAGGCGGTCGCCCGCCCCTCCGTCTCCGCCGCGGCGGTGATGAGCAGCGTCATCCTGCGTTCTCCGTGGGCTCCCGGCCAGTATAGGGAGGCGGCTTTCCGGGGGTCAAGGAAAAGGGGGCGCGCTCACTGTTGGGGCGCCTGGGTCTCCTCGCCCCCGCGGCGAAGCCAGCGGAAGAGACCTCCCGGGTGCGCCGGGCAGGCGGCCGTCGGTTCCGTCCCCTCGAGGAACGCCTCCTCGACGCGCACGGGGCACTCCCAGGTGGCCAGCCCGCCCGTCGTGGGGTCCACGGTCCGGAAGAGGACGCCGGGCGGGACCGCGAAGTCGGCGGGCTCCTCCGCGGGGAGGCTCTCCAGGAAGTCCACCCACATCGGGAGTGCGGCCACCGCGCCGCCGAGCCGGAGCGGCTCCTCGCGGTCAAACCCGACCCACACCCCGACCGCGATGGTGGGGGTGTACCCGACGAACCAGGCGTCCCGGAAGTCGTCCGTCGTCCCGGTCTTCCCCGCGGCCGGCCGGCTGAGGCCGAGGGCCGCCGCCGCCGCCCCCGTCCCCCGCTCGAGCGTCCCCCGCAGCAGGTGCGTCAGCACGAAGGCCGCCTGGGGGCTCACCGCCACCGGCCCCGGTCCCAGGGCCTCCCGGTACACCTCCGCGCCCAGGACCACCGCCGCGACGGGAAGCGGCGTGACGCGCCGCCCGGCCGCGGCCAGCGTGGCGTAGGCGGCGGTGACCTCGAGCAGCGTGACCTCGGAGGTCCCGAGAGCCAGGGACGGCACCGGGGTCAGGGGGGAGGCGATGCCGGCCGAACGGGCAGCCTCCACGATCCGCTCGAGACCCACGCCCTCGGCGACCCGGACCGTGGGCACGTTGAGGGACTGCTCGAGGGCGGTCCGGACCGTCACCGGCCCCCGGAAGAGGCCGTCGTAGTTCTCCGGGGACCAGATCTTGCCTCCGCTGAGGAGGGTGAGGGGGCTGTCCTCGACGAGCGTGGCGGCCGTGAAGGGCGGCCGCCCATCGGCCGGGGTCAGGGCGGCCAGGTAGACGAACGGCTTGAACAGGGAGCCCGGCTGCCGCCGGGCCTGGACCGCCCGGTTGAACTGGCTCTCCCGGTACTCCCGCCCCCCTACCATGGCCAGGACCGCCCCGGTGCGGACGTCCAGAGCCACCAGCGCGCCCTGCAGCCGCTCCTCCAGCCGCGCCCGCTTCAGGTGCGGATAGCGGGCCTCGAGGCGCATCAGGCCGCGGCGGACGGTGGCCGCGGCCGTTCGCTGCAGGAGGGGGTCCAGGGTCGTGAAGATGCGCGCGTGCGCCGCCTCCGCCACGACGCCCGCCTCCTCCAGCGTCCGGAGAATGTAGTCCACGAAGTAGGGAGCCTGCGCCTCGGCCTCCTCGGGGGCCCGGATCCCGAGGGGCGCCGCGCCGGCCTCCGCCTCCTGCTCCTCGGTGATCATGCCCTCCTCCCGCATCCGGCGGAGCACGAGGGCCCGCCGCTCGTGCGCCCGCTCCGGGTCGCGGAAGGGCGAGTACAGGTTCGGCCCGCGGATGAGGGCGGCCAGGAGGGCGGCCTGCGGCAAGGTGACCCGCTCGACGCCCACGCCGTAGTAGAAGCGGCTGGCCTCCTCCACCCCCCGGATCGGCACGCCGCCCCACTGGCCGAAATACACGGCGTTGAGGTACGATTCCAGGATCGCCTCCTTCGGGTACTTCAGCTCGAGCAGCAGCGCGAGGACCGCCTCCCGGACCTTCCGCCAGAAGGTCCGGTGGGGCGTAAGGTAGAGGGTCTTGGCGAGTTGCTGGGTCACCGTGCTCCCCCCCTGGAGGAGCTCGCCGTGCCGGAGGTTCACCCACGCCGCCCGGGCGATCGCGCGGAAGTCCAGGCCCCCGTGGCTGAGGAACCGCCGGTCCTCCACCGCCAGGATCGCGCCCGTCAGGTGGGGCGGGATCTCCTCGAGCGGGAGCGGCCGGGTGAAGGCCAACCCCGCCCCGGACGCCCCCGACAGGAGCTCCGGCTCCAATCGGAGTTCGGGGAGGTCCTCCCCCTCCGGCAGCCGCCGGATCCGGCTGAGCTGGCCCTCGGCGAACTCGAGGCGGACCGGCCCGCTGGGGAACTCCCCGTCCGGGTAGGAAAAGGGGCGGAGGAAGACGTCAACCTCCTCGGCCTCCACGACCACGTCGCCGGCGTCGTGCAGGGCGTCCACGGTCCGGTACCCGAGGGGGACGAGGCGGGCCAGGAAGCGCTCGCGGGTGAGGGCCATGCCGGGGGTGAGGGAGAGGGGGGCGCCGTAGATGCGGGCGGGCCCGGCGGGAAGCACTCCGGGCTCCGGAAGGCGGAGCGTGGCGTACAGGAGAACCCCGCCGCCCAGCAGGAGCCCCGCTGCCGCCGCCACCAGATGCCGCCAGCTGATCTGCCGCACCTCGCCCTCCGGAGTTCGCCCAGTATAACAGCATCGCCGGAGGATTTCCCTTGCCGCCCTTTCGCGCGCTTGGGTATAGTGGGCGACGCCCTTGGCCGCGGCAGAGCACGCGCGGCGGGGAGGGAAAGGTCATGGGCTCGGTCGTGGCCGCCACCGGGCGGGTGGCGCTGGGCTTCGGACGCTACCTCCTCGACATGTACACGCTGCTGCACGCGACCGGCCGGGCCCTCCTCCGCTCGGGCGCCGCCCTGAGTCCCCCGGTCCTGCGGGCCTGCCTCCACCAGGTGGTCTTCACCGGGCTGGATGCCCTCCCGGTCCTGATGGCCATCGCGCTCCTGGCCGGGGCCACGATCACGATCGAGGCCCTGACCCAGCTCCCGCGGGTCGGCGCGGGGGACCTGCTCGGGGCGGTGCTGGCCGTCATTGTGGTCCGCGAACTCGGCCCCATCTGCGCGGCGTTAGTCGTGGTGGGCCGCTCCGGGTCGGCCATCGCGGCCGAGCTGGCCACGATGCAGGTGGGGCGGCAAGTGGAGGGGCTCGAAGCGCAGGGGATCGATCCGGCGGCCTTCATCGTCTGGCCCCGCCTCGCGGGGTCGGTGGTGGCGCTCGCCGGGCTCACCCTGACGTTCGACGCCACCGCCCTGCTGGGAGGCTACCTGGTGGCCCGGCTGAAGCTCTTCCTGCCCTTCCCCTACTTCCTCCAGCAGGTGGGTCAGGCCCTGACGTTCACCGACCTCGCCCTCACGATCGTGAAGGTGGCGATCTTCAGCCTCTGCATCACCGCCCTCGCGTGCCACCAGGGACTCGCGATCCGGGGTTCCGCGACCGAGATCCCCCAGGCCACGACGCGGGCGGTGATCCACTCCTTCGTGGCCTGCTTTGCCTTCAACGTGATCGTGGCGCTGATCTTCTATTTCTAATCCAAACGAGATACATTGGGTGACCCAGCGTCCGGGTGGCGCCGGATGCCGCCCAGGGCCCCCGTAGCGGAGGGGGGCCCCTCGGCCTTCCGCCGAGGGGGGGAACCACGGGAGGGTTCCCCAGGGGGGCCGGGGGCC
>JACPAU010000009.1 GCA_016180705.1 Candidatus Methylomirabilota bacterium | reverse complement strand
GTGGACGGCTCGGCGGAGAATGCGGCGCTCGCGGCCGAGACCTTCCGGCGGGCCGGGATCGCCGACAAGGTGCGCTTCGAGGTGGCCGACGCCCTCGCGCTGCTGGACCGGACGGCGGGTCCGTTCGACCTCATCTTTAATGATATAGACAAGGAGCAATACCCGGTGGCTCTCCCCAAGATCCTGTCGCGTCTCCGCCGGGGGGGGCTGCTGCTCACCGACAACCTCCTCTGGCGGGGGCGGGTGGCTTCGGAGGAGCCGGCGGCCCCCAGCACCCTGGCAATCCGCGAGTACACCCGACTGCTGTACGCCTCCCCCGACCTGCTCACCGTCATCCTCCCCCTCCGGGACGGGGTGGGGGTGAGCCTCCGCACGTGATCCTCCCCCTCTTCCCGCTCCCCGACACGGTTTTCTTCCCGCATACGCTCCTGCCGCTCCACGTCTTCGAGCCCCCACACGCTGGCTGGGGCGGGCGAGGTGGTGCAGGCGGAGCGGCTGCCGGACGGACGGTACAACATTCTGCTGCAGGGGTTCGCGCGGGTCCTGATCCAGGAGGAGCAGCCCCCCGCGCGGGCCTACCGCGTGGCGCGCTGTCGCCCCCTCGAAGACCGGCTGCCGCCCGAGGGAATGGAAGCACTCGCGCCCGGCCTCGAGGCGGTGAAGAGCGCCTACCTCCGCCTGCTCAAGGAGGTCGGCCGGAGCGATGAGCGACTCGTCCGCCTGGTGACCGACGCCCCCACGCCGGCGGCCCTGCTGGACCGGGTGGCCTCGGTCGTGGTGGTGGAGTCGGCCGGGAGCCAGCAAATCCTGGAGACGCTCGAGGTCGCGCGCCGTCTGGACCTGGTGGCGGCCGCCGTCTCGCAGGCGCTGCTGCTGGTCCATCGCGGTGGGCGCGCCGCCCCCGGGGCAGCCCCCCGCTGGAACTGATCCACCTCAGGGCACCAGGCGGACCCCGGGGCCGGGCGGGACCTTGAGCGCCCGGAGGAACCGTCCGATCAACCGCTCCTCGAGCCGCGCCACCGCCTTCGCCTCCCGATCCTTTAGGGGGATCCGCCCTCCCGCCATCATGCCGTGACCCCCGGCCGCCCCGATCCGCCCCACGGCCCTCCGGATGAACGCCCCGGCGTTGGCGTCCGCCTCCGATGTCCTGAGCGAGAGGAAGAGGTCGTCCCCGTAGGTCCCGAGGCAGACGGCCCACCGCGCGTCCTCCAGCCGGAGGAGCAGGTCGGCCATCTCCGCCACCATGTCCGGGTACTCCAGTTCGCCGAGGCGGGAGATCACCACCCCGTCGTGGATCGTGGCGTTCTTCAGGACCCGGCCCAGGGCCCGGAAGTATTCGAGGGGGACCCGGGAGTACTCGATCCGGGAGAGCAGGCGCCGGTTCGTGAAGGGAAAGAGGTAGAGCGCCGCCTCGACGTCCGCCCGGGAGGCCTCCCGGCCGAGGTCCTGCGTCTCCGAGCGGATGGCGTAGAAGAGGGCCGTGGCCAGGCGGGCCTCGGGGGTCATCCCCGCGGTCTGCAGGTACTCCGTGAGAATCGTTGAGGTGGCCCCGTAGCCACGGCGGACATCCCGGAGCGGGACCTGTCGGGTCTGGCGCCGCATCGGGTGGTGGTCAATGACGATGGCGGGGAGCCGGTCGGGGGGAAGGGAGTTGTTCCCGGTGCGGGGCTGGGTGTCCACCAGGGCGACCAGGTCGAACTCGTCGAAGGAGAGGGCCTCTGCGGGCTGCGTCTTGACCGCGAGGTAGCGCAGCAGCGCGCGATTCTCGGCCCGCCCCACGATCCCGCCGAACGCGAGGACGGCCTCGACGGCGGCGATCTCCGCGAGCAGGAACCGGAGGGCGGCGGCGCTGGCCAGCGAGTCGGGGTCGGGGTTGTTGTGGGTGAGGATGAGCAGGCGGGTCCCCCGGGGGACCATCTCCCGTAGGCGCGCGAGCATCTGTTCGCTACGGCTCGTCATGGCAGGCTGGGCGCGCGCCCCACGCTCCGCGGCTCGCCCCGGGGCTACCGCCGGGGCAGGAGGAGGCCCTGGTACAGGAATGCCCCCGCCAGGGCTCCCACGACGGGGCCGACCCAGTAGACGAGGTGGTTCTCCCAGAAGCCGGCGGCCAGGGCCGGGCCGAAGGTGCGGGCCGGGTTCATGGAAGCGCCGGAGAGGGGCCCGCCGGCCAGGATGTCGAAGGCGACGGTCAGGCCGATGCAGAAACCGGCGAGCTGCTGCGGCCCCCGCGGGTCCACCGCCGCGCCGAAGATGCTGATGAGGAGGAGGAAGGTGAGGATGGCCTCGAGCACGGCCCCCTGGCCGAACGTGACCCCGGGACCGAGGGCAGGGGTCCCGAGGTGGCTCTTGGTGACCGCCTCGGCGGGAAAAAGGCCCTTCAAGAGGACCCCGGCCACGGTGGCCCCGAGGAGCTGGGCGAGGACGTAGCCGCCCGCCTTGCCGGCTGCGATCCGCCTGGTGGCCAGCATCGCCGCCGTGACGGCGGGGTTCAGATGGGCGCCGGAGATGGGAATCGTGATGGTCACCCCGATGCTCAGGGCGAGGCCGTGGGCCGCCGCGATCCCGAGGAGCGTCACGCCGCCCCCCGTGTGGGCGTCGAGGATGATGCTGGCGGCGCCCACGAAGACCAGGGTGAAGGTTCCGACCATCTCGGCGACGAAGGCGCTCATGTGGCCTGCCTCCTCGGAGCAAGGCGCTCCCGGCAGGGTGCCCCCGACCCTCCGCCGGGCAACGGGCTCATCATGGGGGGCGGCCGGGCGGGTGTCAAGGGTGGGCGTGCTCTGCGGGCGGGATTTGCCTTGACAGGGCCGGGGGTCTCGACTAGCGTTGGGATCGCAAGCTTCGCCGTCGGCTTCCGCAGGACAGGACGGTTCCCGTGAGCGCGCACCCCTCAAAGGAGAGTAGCCGCCTTTGAGGGGTTTTTTGTGTCCGGGGGAGAGGGAGAGGGGGGACGAGGCATGGCGCGGAGACTGTACGTTGGAAACCTGTCGTACCAGGCGACGGAGGCGGACCTGAAGGAGCTGTTCACCCAGGCCGGGTCCGTCGCGTCGGTGAAGATCATCACCGACGCCTACACCGGTCAGTCGCGGGGCTTTGGCTTCGTGGAAATGGGCACGGACGAGGAGGCCCAGAAGGCCATCTCCCTCTTCAACGGCCATGCCCTGAAGAACCGGCAGCTGGTCGTCAACGAGGCCCGGCCTCCCCAACGCGACCGCGGGTTCGGGCCCGGCCGCGGCGGCGCGGAGCGAGGCGGTCGCTTCTGAGGCCCTACGTCCCCACCAGTCCTCTCGCCAGCGCGCCCGGTCGGCCCTGCCGCCCTCAGGGGAAGGTCAGGCTCGCGAAGGTGACGGTCCCCTGCGGGTCCGGCCACTGGCTGTAGCGGAGCAGTGTGCCCCTCGCGCCTTCCAGGACCTTGAGCAGGATGTAAATCGGGGAGAGGCCGCAGATCCGCCGCCGATCCTGCTCCCGCTGGACGAACCGGAAGAAGCCCTCCGCATCCCCCGCCGTGACCGCTTCGAGCATCGCTTGGTCGTCCCGGGCCGCCCGCGCCAGGTGCGCGGGGGTGAGAGGCTCCGGGTCTCCGAAGCGGGGCCCGAGGTGGGCAAGGTCCACCCCGCCCACCAGGCACACGCGCTCGGTCGCCGTCGCGATGGTCTCCTGCAGGGCCGTGACGAACCGGCGCACGACCGGGTCGTCCGCCGGGGAGCGGCCGGTGAGGACGAAATCGGAGAGCGTGCCGCAGAGGATCGGCACCAGACGGATCGGTCGCTTCCCCGCGTACAGGTACTGGAGGAACACGGCCTGGAAGTCTATGGAGTGCTCCGCCCGGTGGACGAAGTCGTCCACCACGATGCCGTCGCGGCCGGTCCGCTCGAGGAGCCGCGCGAGGAAGGAGCGGTCGGTGGGGAGCGGGCCGAAGGGCGTCGCGAAGTCCTTGACGGAGGGGGAGAAGCGGCCGCCGAGGGGCGAGTGGGCGGTCCCGAGGACGACGAAGCACTCGGCGGCGGCGGCCTCGAGGACTGCCCGGTAGGCCCAGGCGTAGGTGGGACCGCCGCGGGCGAAGTCGATGTGGGGAGCGAGAACCGCCGCGAGGCCCGTCCCCCGGGGCGGCCCCGGCGGGCCCGGGCCATCGGGGACCGTGAAGAAAGCGTCCAGGGTCGCCCGCAGGGGAGTCGGGTCGGCGTCGTAGGCGCGGCCCGCGTGGAAGGCGGGGCGCTGCGGCGCGGCGACGAAGGCGTGCTCGGCCGCCTGTCGGGCGGCCGCGGCGCGCGCGTTGTCGAGCAGAAGGTGGTCGTCGAGGAGGGCGAGGAGCGCTTCCAGCTGCTCCCGGAAGAGGAGGTCCCCGTGCCGCCGGACCCAGGCGGCCTGGATGTCCAGGATGGTGTGGTTCCCGTCCAGGTGTTGGAGGATCCCGGCGGCGACCAGCGGGAGGAACAGGACCCGGTCGGTGAGGCCCACAGGGTCCCGGAGGCACAGGACCGGCATCCCGTTCAGGTCCGTGGGGATGGCGTCAACCTGGCGCAGCCGCGGGCGCTCCATGGCTTCCTCCGGCGGGGCGATTGCATTGTACGCGCATCCTCCGGTCCGTTCAATGCGGCCGCGCCCGGGGCGCGCGGCGGGGGGGAGCGGGTGATCCGCCGGGCGCTGGATGGGCACTGGCTCTGCATCGGCCAGCCGGAGCACGCGCAATTCGCCGGGGCCATGGCGGAGGCGTGGGGACACCCGCCCTTCCGTCCTCCTGTCCCGCGCGCGGAGGTCCTCCGGGCCGTGGCCGAGCACGACAACGGCTGGCTCGAGTGGGAGGCGGCTCCCGGCCTCGATCCCGGCACCGGGCGCCCGCTCCACTTCACCGAGATGCCCGTCGCGGAGCACCTCGCCATCTGGCGGCGCGGGGTGCAGCGGATGCTGGAGGCGAACCCCTACGCCGGGCTCCTCGTCAGCATGCACGGCGCCGCCCTCATGCGCTTCCGCCTCGAGCGGGCGGCGCGGACGGGGGAGCCGGACCGGGCCTCGCTCCGGGCGTTCCTCGCGGAGCAGGAGCGGCTCCAGGCCGCATTACGGGAGGGGCTCGGCCTGCGTCCCCGCTACCGGGACGCCGTGCGCCCGGCGCGTCTCACGGCGAACTTCCGCCTCCTGCAACTCCTGGATGCGCTGTCACTGCTCCTCTGCTGCGGAGAGCGCGAGCCCCAGACCTTCACTGGGGTCCCCCTCGGTGAGGGGCACCGGCGGACCGACCTCGCGGTCACGCCCGCACCCGACGGGGCGGCCCTCGCGCCCTACCCCTTCACCCGGGAGCCGGCCGCGTTCGCGGTGACCGGCCGGCTCCTCCCCGTCCGCCCATTCCCCGATCCGGCGGCGCTCCACGCGGCCTGGGCGCAGGCGCCCGAGCGCCGGCTGACCTTCACCCTCCGCGCCGGGACCCCGGGGGCTTGACCGGGCTCCCGCCCGCTGGTAAGGTGGCGCCCTGGCGATGCCGGCACGGGCGAGCGGGAGAGCGGACAGCCGGCACGCGCGCACGGGAAGCGGGCTGGCTCCGCGCCGCCTCCTGGTGCCCGCGTGCCTGCGCCCCGGGGATACGCTGGGGGTGGTGGCCCCCTCGGGTCCTCCATCGCGCGGGCCGCTCCGGCGGGGGCTGCGGGCGCTCGAGCGCCTGGGTCCCTTCGCGCTGCGCCTCGCCCCGAACCTGGAGGCCCGCTGGGGCTACCTGGCGGGGCGGGACGCCGAGCGGGCGGCCGCCATCATGGCCCTGGTGTCCGACCCCAGCGTCCGGGGCATCGTGTGCGCCCGGGGCGGGTACGGGGCCGGCCGCCTCCTCGAGCACCTGGACTTCGCCGTCTTCCGGCGTTACCCCAAGGTTTTCGTCGGCTCGAGCGACGTGACGATCCTCCTCCTGGCCCTCCTCCGGCGGGCCGGGGTCGTCGTCTTCCATGGTCCCATGGTGGCCCCCGACTTTGGGCGGCTCCGGTCGCGGCGGACCCGGGAGAGCGTCCGGGCCCTGCTGCTCGACCCGGGCCGGCGGTATACCTTCGACGCCGCGGGGCGGTGGTGGGGGCGGCAAGGGCCGGCCGCGCTGCGGGGGCCCCTCACCGGGGGGAACCTGACGCTGGTGGCCGCTTCCCTCGGGACGCCTGACGAGATCCAGACGGCGGGCCGGGTCCTCTTCCTGGAGGACGTCAACGAGGAGCCGTACCGGGTGGACCGGCTGCTCTGGCAATTGCGGGCCGCCGGGAAGCTGCGCGGCCTCCGGGGGCTCCTGTACGGCGACTTCTTCCGGTGCCGCCCGGCCCGCGGGCGGCCGTCCCGTCCCCTCGCGGAGGTCCTCCACGAGTACGCCGCGGTCGCCGACGCTCCCTGCTTCGGGCCCATCCCGGCCGGGCACCGGCGGGACAACGTCGTCCTGCCCCTCGGCGGCTGGGTCGCCTGTCAGCCGGCGGGCGGCAGGGGGGCGCGCTTGACCCTGGGCTACTGAGGGAGTCACGCGATGAAGCTCAGCTTCGACCCCGAGGACGAGTCGAAGATCCGGCACGCGCTGGAGGTGCTCCTGGCTGCCTATGTGGAGCTCTTCTCGCCGGGGCACGTGGCCGACCAGCTCCAGCACCTCGTGAAGGAGCTCCAGGAGGCGCAGGAAAAGCTGGACCGGGGCAATCCCTGGGGGGAGTGATGGGGCGGCGGCTCAAAATCCCCGAGGTCGAGCAGATGATGGCGGCGCGCCCGGATGCGACCATGGAGGAGGTGCTGGAGGTCTTCGAGGTCTTCGCCAGCGGGACGCTGAAGGAGGAGGTCTACGTCCTGGACGATGTGAGCGGGAAGCGGATCGCCATCGCGCCGGCCGCGCTGAAGGAGAAGTACCGGCGGCCGGCGCCGGCGTAAGGGGCCCTGGTGGTGCTCGCGACGTGGGCCTTCGCGGCGGCTCTCGCGGCAGGCCCCCCGGGGGAGCGGCTCTTCTACGCCGTGGACGACGCCGCGGGCGTGACCTCGCTCCTCGCGCACGGAGCCGCGGTGGACGTGCTGGCGCCGCAGGTCCTCACGCTCGAAGAGGACGGGAGCGTGGCCGGCACCGTCCCGCCGGCGCTCGCCGCCGCGGCCCGGCAGCGCTGCCTCCCGCTCGTCCCGCTGGTGGTCAACGGGGGTTTCCGCTCCGACCCGATCCTGGCGGTGCTGGGGTCCCCCGAGCGGCAGGCGCGCGCGATCGCCGACCTCACCGCGCGGGCCACCGCGGAGGGATGGGCCGGCGTCCAGTTCGACTTCGAGCGGATTCCGGCGGCCGCCCGGCACCGCTATACCGGCTTCGTCCGCGCCGCCGCCGCGGCCTTCCGGAGCGCGGGCCTCTCGCTCAGCGTGGCGGTGGTCGCGCAGCGGGGCGAGGAGCCGGAAGCCTATCCCCCGGGGTTCTGGGAGGAGTGGGCCGGCGTCTATGACTACGCCGCGCTGGGGCAGGCGGCGGACTTCCTCTCCCTGATGACCTACGACCAGCACACCCGCCTCACCGGACCCGGCCCGGTAGCCGGGCTCCCGTGGGTGGAGGAGGTCCTGGCATTCGCGCTGGCCCGCGTGCCGCCGGAGAGGCTCTCGCTCGGCATCCCTCTGTACTACCGGGCCTGGCGCAGCAAGGGGGGGCCGGGGTACGGGGGCTTCCGGGAGGCGCAGGCGCTGCGCGACCTGCTCGGGGTCTCGGCCCGGTGGGATCCGGTCCAGCGGAGCCCCCTGTTCGTGGGGGCGGCGGATGCGACGGTGACCACCGTCTGGTACGAGGACGCCCGGAGCGTCGGGGAGCGGCTCGCCCTGGTGCGGCGCCACGCGCTGCGCGGCTTCTCGGCGTGGGTCCTCGGTCAGGAGGACCCGGCCCTCTGGACACTCCTGTACGGGGATGGCGCCGCCAGGACGGCGTCGTCCGCGCGGGGACGACGATGCGACTGAGCGGGAAGGTGGCCCTGGTGACGGGCGGCGGGACGGGCATTGGGCGGGCTATCGCGCTCGCGCTGGCGCGGGAGGGGGCGGCGGTCGCCGTCAACTACTCTCGCTCCCGGGAGGCGGCGGAGGCCGTGGTGGCCGAGATCGCCCGGGCCGGCGGGGGCGGGGTGGCGCTCCAGGCGGACGTGGTGCAGGATGCGGCAGCGCGGGGCCTCGTCCGGGCGACGGTGGAGAAGCTCGGCCACCTGGACATCCTCGTGAACAACGCCGGGTGGACGCAGCGGGTGCCCCACGAGGACCTGGAGGGGCTCACGGAGGCGATCTGGGATAGGGCGCTGGCGGTGAACCTCAAGGCGCCCTTCTTCTGCGTCCGGGCGGCGGTCCCGGTGATGCGCCAGCGGGGGGGAGGGTGCGTCATCAACGTCGGGACGGTGGCAGCCTTCACCGGGGCCGGCTCCTCCATCGCCTACGCGGCCTCGAAGGCCGGGCTGACCACGATGACCCGCTCGCTGGCCCGGGCCCTCGCCCCCAGCATCCGCGTCAATGCGGTGGCGCCCGGGTACGTGGACACCGGGTTCGGGAACGCGCCCGAGGCGCTCAAGGAGAAGGTGCGGCAGGGCACCCCCCTGAAGCGGGTGGCCACGGTGGAGGACGTCGCGGCCGCGGCCCTCTATTTGGCGACCGACGTAGCATTGACCGGCCAGGTGATCGTGGTGGACGGGGGCCTCACGGCGCTCGGCGCCGGCGCCTGAGGAGTCGGCACCCCCGCCTCTCCGCTGCCGTCTGCGGGCACGCGCACCGCGAAGTGGCTAAGGTGGCTCGAGGTCTAGGGGGAATGGGATGACCGAGAATGCAACCGCCCGCCGGTGGGTCAGCGAGGTCGCCGCGCTCTGCCGCCCGGCGGACGTCGTCTGGTGCGACGGGTCGGCCGCCGAGCGGGAGCGGTTCCAGGAGGAGGCCGTCAAGCGGGGGGATGTCATCCCGCTGAACCAGCGCGTCCTGCCCGGCTGCACCCTGCACCGGAGCGATCCCACCGACGTCGCCCGCACCGAGCACCTGACCTTCATCTGCTGCCGGGAGGAGGCCGACGCCGGCCCCACGAACAACTGGATGTCCCCGGCGAAGGCCTACGATCGCCTCTCGAAGATCCTGGCCGGCTCCATGGCCGGGCGGATGATGTACGTCATCCCCTTCCTCTTGGGCCCGCCCGGCTCCCCCTTCGGCAAGGTCGGCATCCAGGTCACCGACAGCCTGTACGTGGTCCTGAACATGGGCATCATGACCCGCATGGGGAAGATCGCCCTCGAGCAGCTCGGCGGGTCGGC
>JACPAU010000287.1 GCA_016180705.1 Candidatus Methylomirabilota bacterium | reverse complement strand
ACCGTCCCCAAGATCACCGTGATCACGCGGAAGGCCTACGGGGGCGCCTACTGCGTCATGGGCTCCAAGCACATGCGGGCCGACGTGAACCTGGCCTACCCGACGGCGGAGATCGCGGTGATGGGGCCGGAGGGGGCGGTGAACATCCTGTTCCGCCGGGAGATCCAGGAGGCGGCGGATGCCGAGGCGTACCGGGCCGCGCGCATCGCCGAGTTCCGCGACAAGTTCGCCAACCCCTACGTGGCGGCCTCGCGGGGCTACGTGGACGACGTGATCGAGCCGCGGGAGACCCGCCCGCGCCTCATCCAGGCGCTCCGGGCCCTGGCCACGAAGCGCGACAGCAACCCGCCGAAGAAGCACGGGAACATCCCCCTCTAGTTGGAGGCGTTCACCCTGTCCCAGTCGCCCGCGATGACCCAGCGCTACCTGGACGCGGTCAACGCGGCCGCGGCCGCCCTGGCCTCCAGCCTCGACCTGGAGGCCGGCCTGAGCGGCGCGCTGGAGACGCTCCTGGCGGCCACCGGGGCGGGGACGGCCGTCCTCTGGCGCCTGGACGGGGGCTCGGGGGACCTCACCCCGCGCGTGGCCCGGGGCGGGCTTCTCGCGGGGCTGCCGCCCAGCCTCGCCTGGAGGGACAGCCTGGCGGCCGCGGCCGCCGAGGGGCAGGGCCTCCTCCGCATCCCCGATCTCAGCCTGCTGGCTCCGCCCCGCGGGGAGGCGGCCCGGCGGGCCGGGTACCGCTCGGCCGCGTGCACCCTGCTCCGCTCCCGCGGGACGGTCCTCGGCTCCCTCGACCTCTACGACCCGGCCCCCGAGCGGTTCGGGGACGCCGACCTGCAGTGCCTGCTCGCGGTCGGCAATCTCCTCACGCTCGCGCTGGAGAACGCCGCCCGCCTGGAGGAGGAGCGGCGGTCCCGGGCGTACCTCACCGCCCTGGAGGACGTGACCCGGATCGGGCTCACCGGCACCGGCCCGGAGGCCCTCGGCCTCGCGCTCCTCGAGCGCATGGTCGCCCTCACGGGGGCCGACTCCGGCCTCCTCTACCTGCTCAGCCCGGACGGGGATGCGCTCAAGGCCGTCGCGGCCGCGGGCCTCCCGCCCGAAGTCCTCTCTGGCGCCGTCATCCCGCGCGACGCCGGTCCCTTCGTCGCGCGGTGGCTCGAGGAGGGGAAGCCCACAATGGTGTGGGACGCGGCCGGGGCGGCCCGCATCCCGGAGCTGCCGGATGCCGGAGCGGGGGTGCGCTCCATGCTCTCGGTCCCCCTCCGCGGGCGGGAGCGGATCTTCGGGCTGGTCCAGGTCCACCATCGCTCCCTCCACCGTTTTCCCCCCGAAGAGGTGAGCCTCCTCATCCTCCTGGCCGACCGGGCCGCGACCGCGCTCGACGGGGCCCGCCTGGTCGCCGCGCTGAAGGAGGCGCGGGCCGCCTGGGAGAACACCTTCCACTCCATCACCGACGGCATCACGATCCAGGATAACCAGGGCCGGATCACGCGGGTCAACCGCGCCCTGGCGGCCGCGGCCGGGATGCCCCCGGAGGCGCTGGTCGGCCAGCCCTGCGCCCGCCTGGTGCACGGCCTCGCGGAGGGCGGGGAGGGCTGTCCTCACGCCTGGGCCCTGGAGAGCGGCGAGCCGTTCGTGGAGGAGGGCACGAACTCCGTCCTCGGCGGGGAGTACCGGATCGCGACCTTTCCCCTGTGGGATGCGGACGGCCGGCTGCAGGGGAGCGTGCACGTCTGTCGCAACATCACGAAGGAACGGGACTTGCAGCAGCGCCAGCGTGCACGTCTGTCGCAACATCACGAAGGAACGGGACTTGCAGCAGCGCCTCTCGGAGGCGGCCAAGCTGGCGACGATCGGCGAGCTCACGGCGGGCGTGGCCCACGAGGTCCTGAACCCGCTCAACATCATCTCGGGGCGCGTCCAGCTCATGCTCGACCGGCCCGAGGTGGACCCGGTGGTAAGTCACTCGCTGCGGGTGGTGATGACCCAGGTGGGCAGGCTGTCCCGGATCGCGGAGAGCCTCCTGGCCTTCGCGCGGCGCCGGCCGCTCCGCCGGGTCCCGACGGTGCTGAAGGCGCTCGTGGAGGAGGCGGTGCACGCCTACGAGCCGGTCCTCAGCGGGGCGGGGCTCCGGGTGGAGCGGCGGTACGCGGACGGGCTTCCGGAGGTCATGCTGGACCGTGACCAGATCCTCCAAGTCCTGATGAACCTCTTGAGCAATGCGAAGGACGCCACCCCACCGGGGGGGACGGTGACGGTGACGACGGGCGTGGCGGACCAGGCGGAGCAGCGGTGGGTCACGATCGCGGTCGCCGACACCGGAGCGGGCATCCCGGAAGCGCAGCGCGACCGGCTCTTCAGCCCCTTCCATACCACCAAGGAGGAGGGGAAGGGGACGGGACTGGGCCTCTCGGTGAGCTACGGGCTGGTCCGGGGGCACGGGGGGACGATCACGGCGGACAGTGCAGTCGGGCACGGCAGCACCTTCACGGTGGTGCTGCCGGTCCAGGGCTGAACGCGGGAGGGAGGGATGGCAAAGGTCCTGGTCGTGGACGACGAGCCCGAGGCCGTGGAACTCCTCGTCGAGTTCCTCTCCTCCAAGGGCTACGAGGTCCTCACGGCGGGCGGCGGGGAGGAAGCGCTACAGCGGGTCAAGGAAGACCGGCCCCACCTGGTCCTGCTGGACATCCGGATGCCGAAGATGAACGGCATCGAGGTCCTGCGGCGGATCCGGGAGATCGACCCCGAGATGGGGGTGATCATGGTGACGGCGGTCAACGAGGAGGACATGGGGCGCAAGGCCCTCGAGCTGGGCGCCTTCGACTACATCGTGAAGCCGCTGGACCTCAAGTACCTGGAGCGCAGCGTCTGGTACAAGGTCACCACGATGCTCCTGAAGTAGGGCCCCGGGGGCCGGCGGGGATGTCCCGGCCGGCCCGGGCGCCCGCCCCGCGGGCCCGCCCCCCGGGCGGGGCGCTCCCGCGTCCTGGCCGCGTGCCCATGTTCCAGAAGATCCTGATTGCGCACCGCGGGGAGATCGCGGTCCGGGTCATCCGGGCCTGCCGCGAGCTGGGCATCCGGACCGCGGCGGTCTACTCGGAGGCCGACCGGGCCGCTACCCACGTCCGGCTCGCCGACCAGGCCTTCCCGATCGGGCCCGCCCCCGCCGCCGAGTCCTATCTCCGGATTGATCGGATCCTGGAAGCGGCGCGGCAGAGCGGCGCCGAGGCGATCCACCCCGGCTACGGCTTCCTCGCGGAGAACCCCGCCTTCGCGGCCGCCTGCGAGGAGCAGGGGATCACCTTCATCGGGCCGTCCGCCCAGACGCTCACCCTCTGCGGCTCCAAGACGGCGGCCCGCCGCCTGGCCCGGCAGGCCGGTGTTCCCCTCGTCCCGGGGACCGACCGGGACCTGACGGACGAGGAGGTGGCCGCCCTCGCCCCCGCGGTCGGGTTTCCGCTCCTGATCAAGGCGGCGGCCGGGGGCGGGGGGAAGGGGATGCGGGTCGTGCGCGAGGTGGGGGAGCTCGCCTCCGCCCTGCGGGCGGCCCGCT
>JACPAU010000008.1 GCA_016180705.1 Candidatus Methylomirabilota bacterium | reverse complement strand
CGGTACTCGGTCGAGTCCCTCCTGCTGGCGCACGCGGCCGACCCGCAGCCGGGCGAGCAGGTGCTGGACCTGGGGGCGGCCCGTCAACCGCGCCTGCTGGGCCCCCTCACGGAAATGCTCGACGACCGCGACCTCGACGTCCGGGTGCTCGCCGCCCGCGCCCTGGGCGACTTCCGGGATGGGCGCCTGCTCCCGATCCTCCTGCCCTTGCTGAAGGACCCCTCCCGCGACCTCCGGGAGGCGGCAGCCGAGGCGCTGGGCAAGCTCGGCGACCCGCACACCCTGCCCGACCTGGTCGCCTGCCTCCAGGACCCCGAGGCTCTTGTGCGGCGGCGGGCGGCGTGGGCCATCGGCGAGGTCGCAGTCCAGGCCACCGACGCCGCGGGCTAGCCCGCGCGCGCTGCCTCAGCCGGCCCGGCGGCCGGTGGACTCCTCGTCCAGCCACTTGGAGACGTCGAGGCCCTTGCTCGCCGGGTCCACCGCGACCAGGATAGAGCGCCGGTACGCCCGGGTGGCGGGGTCCTTCTCCGCGAGGTCGGCCTCCCGCTTCTCCCTGATGTCATTCCCCGCCGCATCCCGCACGATCCGCACCAGCGGCCGCGCCGAGTCCTCCGGGTTCGGCCGGAGGACCAACGCCAGCTCCCCTGTGTCGAGCCGGACGACGGTGCCGGCCGGATAGATCCCCAGCATTTCGATGAACTTCTCCAGCACGGCCGGGTCGAAAACCGTTCCCGCCATTTCCTTCATCCGGGCGACGGCCCGCGCCGGCTCCATGGCGGTCTGGTAGGGGCGGGCTGTAGTGATGGCGTCATAGACGGCGCAGACTTCCACAATCATCCCGAATGGATGGATCTGGTAATCGGGAGGGGGCGGCGGATAGCCGCTCCGGTCGTGGCGCATGTGGTGCTCCAGGACCGGCCGGAGGGTGACCTTCGAGATCCCCTCCATCCGGGAGATGAGCTTCACGCCCTCGTCGGGGTGGCTCTTGACGATCCGCCACTCCTCCTCCGAGAGGCCCCGCGGCTTCCGGTAGATCTCGTCCGGCCAACTCACCTTCCCCAGGTCGTGGAGGAACGCCCCGACCCCCAGGTCGTGGAGCGCCTCCCCGCCGTAGCCCATGTGCTTGCCCAGCGCGATGGAGAGGATCCCGACGTTCACCGAATGGTTGAAGAGGTACTCGTCGTAGGACTTGATCATCGTGAGGGCTAAGAGGGAGTGGCGGGACTTCAGGACCCCATCCACCATCCCGTGGACCGCTGCCTGGACCTCTCCGCTGGAGGGGACCCGTCCTAACCGGGCCTCCTCGAAGACCTTCCGCGAGGCGTTGCGGGCGTTGTTGTAGATGAGGCGCGACTGGAGGAGGTCGAGGGTCTCCGGTTCCTCTTCTTCCGGCTTCGCGGCGGCGGTCCCCCCTGCCACCTCGATCCGGGTCACCCCGTCCCGGGCGAGGACCGCCCCGATCCCCCCGGCCTGCTGCAGGCTGGCCGCATCCTGGGTGAGGCACTGGAGCAGCCGCGTCAGTTCGGCCGCGGTGACGCCCCGGAGGAGCGTCAGCGACCCCACCCCCCGGCTGGCCAGGCGCTCCGCGAGTCCCCGGTGCACGTCGGGGGCTCCCATGATCGGGCTCCCCTGCACGACCAGGTCCCCGTCCAGGACGCTCAGCGTGAAGCGGTCGGCCTCGGCCAGGAGGGGGCTCACCGCCTCGCTCACCTTCTCGAAGAACTTCCCCGCCGCCGGGTGACTGGCAGGGTAGAGGGCGAGGCCGCGGAGCGCGGCGTTCACGCTCCGCACGAAGAGCTCGACCTGTTCCGTCCAGTCCGGGCTCACGAGCCCCTCACCGCCCCCGTGCCAGGCGTTCGAGGGCCAGCTCGCAGACGCGGGCGACCGGTCCCTCCGCCCGCTTGGTCTCCGCCAGGAGGGCCTCGGTCGCCGCCTCGCCCCCGACCGTCCCCAGGGCGGAAGCGGCCGCCGCCCGGACCTCGTCGTTCAGGCGGCGGTTCAGCCAGGTCCGCCGGCGGAGGAGGCCGACGAGGAGGGGGACCACCTGGGGATCCCCGATCGCCCCCAGGGCCATGATGGCGCCCTTCTGCGCATCCACCTCCTTGGCGAAGGCCGAGAACTGCCGCGCGAGGTCGGCGAGCAGGCCGATCGCCCGGACGACTTTCAGGGTGCCGAGGGCGGCGATCACGCTCTGCCGCACGCCGGGGTCGGGGTCCCCCATCCGCTGCATGAGGGCCTCGCCCGCGGGGCCGGTCCCGATGCGGGTCAGGGCCTTCACGACCTCCTTCCGGACGCGCGGGTCGGAGTTGGTGAGGACCTGGCGGAGGGGCAGCACCGCCTCGGGCAGGCCGATGTTGCCCAGGACCAGGGCCAGGTTCCGGACCACGTACCAGCGGCTGTCCTTGAGGCCGGCGATCAGGTGCGGCACCGCCGCCGGCCCCAGCCGGGACAGCGTGCCCATGAGCTTGCGCCGGGCGGAGAGGGTCTCCTCCTCCGCGAGCCGCTCGAGCAGGAGCGGGACGGCCGCGTCCCCCAGGGAAACCAGGAGGAAGATCAGGTCGTCGTCGAGCGCGCAGTCCTTCTCGCAGAGCTTGCCGATGAGGTACGCGACGCCCCCGGCGTCCCCCAGGGCGGCGATCGCCTGCTCCGCCTCGGACCGGACCCAGGGCGGCTTCACGCTCTGCGGATGGGTGTGGAAGACGAAGGCGGAGAGGATCCGGACGAAGGTCTCGATGTCGTTGCTGGTGCGGGCCGAGCGGCCCCACTCGAGGAGGCGGGCCGTCGTCCGCTGGTAACTCCCAAGACCCGTCGCCTCCTCCAACCGGTTCAGGAGAACCTCGAGGGTCGGGGCCTCTTCGAGCGGCGGCGGTTCCGGCTCGGGCTCCTCGACGGGGGCGACCACCACCTCCGGCGCCGGCTCCTCCCGGGGAGTCGGGGCGGCCGCCAGCGCCTGTTCCTGGAACCGCAGCTCCAGCTCGGTGACCTTCAGCCGGGTGACGCCCTTCGATTCCAGGACCCGGGCCGGTCCCCCCTCCTCCATCACGCGCCGCGGATCCATGGCGAGCATCTCCAGGAAGCCCCGGACGTCCTCCGGCTGCAGGCCCGCGTCGAAGAGGATCCGCTGGATCCGGCGGGTGTAGAGTTCGGAGGCGAGCTGGCGGAGGACGAGGTTCTCCTTCCCGAAGGGCGCTTTCCCGTATTGCAGCCCGTCCCGCCCGACCGTGATGGTGAGGGGCGACTGCTGGCTGAGCAGTCCGAGGAGGTTCTGGCACGCGCGGTCGAGGGACTGGGCGAGGGTGGGGTGGCTCGGAGGGTAGAAGGTCAGGTCTCGCGCCGTCTTCTTTACTCCGATCATCCCCTCCTCCAGGTCCCTCAGAAAGCGGCCGTCTGGGGAGTCGGGTGCGGGATGTCGAAGTGTCTGGTCCCTGTCCATGCCTCACGCCGATCCGGCGGGGCCTTCCGCCTGGGGTGGCGGGCCCGGGCCCCTGAACTCCGCCCGGGGCCCGTTTTGCGGCATGATATCAGACGCGCCGGAAATGTCAACGCGACGGAGGCCGCAACCCCTTGATCCTGCGGCCTTACCAGAGGTCGAGGGGGTCGGCGTCCACGTCAATCCGGAGTCCGGCGCGACCGGGCGGGGGCCCGCCCGCGAGGGCCGCCCGGATCGCCCTGTGCAGGGGGCTGGCGGCCTTCCCCTTCGCCAGGAGGTGCCACCGGTAGGTGCCGCGGAGGCGCAGGAGGGGGGCGGGCGCCGGCCCATCCACTTCAATGCCGGGGTTGCCTTGCAAGAGCGCGGCCAGGCGCTCGACGGCGGCCCGCGCTGTTCCCTCGGCCGGCGCGGCGCAGAGGAGGCGCACCGTGCGGGTGAATGGGGGGAGGCGCCGGGCGCGCCGCAGCGGCGCCTCCTCCCGGTAGAAGGCGAGGTAGTCCTGCGCCAGCGCCGCGCGGATGGCGTAGTGCTCCGGGGCGAAGGTCTGGATGATCCCCTCGCCGGGGTCCCGGCCCCGCCCCGAGCGGCCGACCATTTGCGTCAGGAGGGTGAAGGTCCGCTCCCCCGCTCGAAAGTCCGGGAGGTTCAGCGTGAGGTCGGCGGCGAGCACCCCGACCAGCGTCACGCCGGGGTAGTCGTGGCCCTTCGCGATCATCTGGGTGCCCACCAGGATGTCCAGGGCCCCGGCGGCGAGCCGGGAGAGGATGGCCTGGTGCCCCGCGGCGCCGGCCGTGGTGTCCCGGTCCATCCGGGCGACGCGGGCGGTCGGGTAGGTCTCCTGGATGAGCCGCTCCAGCTGCTCCGTCCCGACCCCGAACTGGCGGAGGCGGCTCCCGGCGCACTCGGGGCACGCCTCCGGCACCTTCCGGGAGAAGCCGCAGTGGTGGCAGAGGGCGCGCGCCACCGTCGCGTGCCAGATCAGGCTCACGCTGCAGCGGGGGCAGCGCAGGATCAGCCCGCAGTCGCGGCAGAGGAGGGCCGCCGCGTAGCCGCGCCGGTTCAGGAGGAGGAGGACCTGCCCGCCGCGCGCGAGATGGAAGGTCATCCGCTCCTTGAGCAGGGCGGAGAGGAGCGGGAGCCGCCCCGCCCGGGCCATCTCCTGGCGCATGTCCACCACCTGGACGGTGGGGAGGCGCGCCTCCCCGAGGCGCCCCGGCAGGGTCAGCAGGCGGGAGCGCCCCCGCTCGGCGTTGGCGTAGGACTCGAGCGCCGGGGTGGCCGAGCCCAGGAGGACCGGGCAGCCGAGGAGGCGGGCGCGCATGATCGCCGCGTCCCGGGCGTGGTAGCGGGGAATCTCCTCCTGCTTGTAGGCGCCGTCCTGCTCCTCGTCCACGATGAGGAGCCCGAGGCGGGGGAGCGGGGCGAAGACGGCGGAGCGGGCGCCGACCACGATGTCGGCCTCGCCGGCCCGGATCCGCCGCCACTCGTCGAGGCGCTCCCCCGCGCGCAGCCCGCTGTGCAGCAGCGCGACGCGCTGGCCGAATCGGGCGGCGAAGCGGGCGGTGGCGGCCGGGGTCAGGGCGATCTCGGGGACCAGGACGAGCGCCTGCCGGCCCGCCGCGAGGGTGGCGGCGATGGCCTGCAGGTAGACCTCGGTCTTCCCGCTGCCGGTCACGCCGAAGAGGAGGAAGACGCCGAACCGCGCCGCCCGCCGCGCCGCCTCGATGGCAGCCAGAGCCTCGGCCTGGGCGGCCGTGGGGGGCAGGGGCGCTTCCCCCCCCTGCACGAGGTAGGTGGCCAACGGGTCCCGGCGCACCTCGCGGAGAGACGGCCTGACCAGCCCCCGCCGGACGAGGGCGAGTTCGGCACCGCTTCCGCCCCTCCGCCGCAGTTCCTCCGCGGGAAGTTCGCCCCCTGCCTGCAGGAGGCGCTCGAGCATCTCGGCCTGGCGGGGGGCGCGAGCGCGGAGGGCCTCGGCCTGCTTCCGTGTCTCCTCCGGGGAGACCGCCAGGGCATAGCACCGGACGCTGCGGGGGCGGTCCTTCGGCGCCGGCAGGAGCGGTTCCACCCGGACGAGATCCCGCCGGGTGAGGCGCGTGAGGCAGGCGCGGGCGGCCGCGGGCCCGACCCGCCGGGCCAGGACCTGCACCGGCACGGCCGGTCGGCTCGCGAGCAGCGCGGCGAGCGCGTCCGCCGCCGGAGAGCCGTCCGCCGCCCGGAGCGCGGCCGGGGCCGTCCCGGGGCTGAGGCGGATCATCCGGCGCGCGAGGGCGGTGAGACCCGGGGGCAGCGCGGCCCGGAGGACCTCCCCCCACGGGGCGAAGTAGTAGTCGGCCGTCCAGCGCGTCAGCGTGAGGAGGTGCGCGTCCAGGACGGGGGTCTCGTCCAGAACCTCCAGGATCGGCCGCAGCCGGACGGGGGGTGCCTCGGGAGGGAACCCGACGACGTAGCCGGTCACCTCGCGCCGGGCCAGCGGGACCCGCACCCGGACGCCGGCCTCGAGGGCCGGGGCCATCTCCGGGGGGACCGCGTAGGTGAGGGGAGCGGCGAGGGGGAGGGGAACCGCCACCGCTGCGTAGAGGCGCGGCGCGCTGCTCCCGGCGGCGGGGGCCGAGCTTCTCTCAGGGTTCGCCATCGCTCCCGTGCTGCTAGGCGCGGCCGGTCAGCCGGGCGAGTTCCCGCTGCAGGAGTTGCATGTCCTGCCAGACGGTCCGCTTCTCATGGGGGTTCCGGAGGAGGAAGGCGGGGTGATAGGTCGGGAGGAGCGGAATGCCGCGGAACGCGTGCCACCGGCCGCGCAGACGCGAGATCGGCTCCTTCGTCTTGAGCAGGGTCTGGGCGGCCGGGCCGCCCAGGGCGCAGATCAGCGTGGGGCGGATCGCCTCCAATTGCTTGAGGAGAAACGGCTCGCACGCGGCGATCTCGTCCGACTCCGGGTTCCGGTTGCCCGGCGGGCGACACTTGATGATGTTGCAGATGTAGACATCCTCCCGGCGGAGCCCGATTGCCTGGATGATCCGAGTGAGCAACTGCCCCGCCCGCCCCACGAAGGGCTCCCCCTGGGCGTCCTCGTCGGCCCCCGGCGCCTCCCCTACGAAGACGAGGTCGGCCTGCGGGTTGCCGACTCCGAACACGATCTGGGTCCGGCTCCGGCAGAGCTTGCAGCGCGTGCACTCTCCGAGGTCCTCGCGGACCTCGGCGAGCGTGAGGGGCCGGCGCACGGGCGGCTGCCCGGCGACCGCGGTCACCGGGAGGAACTCGAGGCCGAGTTGGCGCTGGGCTTCGAGGTAGGTGCGCGTCGCGCGCGCGAGATCCCGCAGCTCGTCCCGGGGGTCCGTGTCCATGGGGGGAAGGGTGTCAGGGGCGCGCCGGGCGCGCCGCCAGCAGGCGGGCGACCCGGTCGAGGACCCGGTGGGCCACCTCCTGCTTGCTGAGGAGCGGGAGGGACTCCGCGTCGCCGTCCGCCCCGATCAGGGTCACGCGGTTGGTGTCGGTCCCGAAACCCGCGCCCTGCGCGCCGACCTCGTTGGCCACGACGAGGTCCAGGTTCTTCTTGCGGAGTTTCTCCCGCGCGTTGGCGACGAGGTCCTCGGTCTCCGCGGCGAATCCGACCAGGACCGCCGCCCCCTTCCGCCGGCCGAGCTCGCCGAGGATGTCCGGGGTGGGGGTCAGTTCCATGGAGAGCACCTCCCGCCCCTTCTTGATCTTGGCCGGGGCCACCGTGGACGGGCGGTAGTCGGCCGGAGCGGCGGCCTTGATGACCGCGTCGGCCTCCGCCGCACGGGCCAGGACCGCCTCGTACATCTCCTGGGTGGTCTCCACCCGGACGCACTCCACGCCCGCGGGCGGGGCGAGGTGGGTCGGTCCGCTGACGAGGGTGACCCGCGCGCCCCGGGCCGCCGCCGCCTCCGCCAGGGCGAAGCCCATCCGGCCGGAGGACCGGTTTCCCACGAAGCGGACCGGGTCGAGCGGCTCGTAGGTCGGGCCGGCCGTCATGAGGAGGTACCGGCCTGCCAGGTCCCGCGCACGCCCCAGGATCGCCTCGACCGCCGCCGCGATCTCGGCCGGCTCGGCGAGGCGGCCCGGGCCCGTGAGCCCCGAGGCCAACTCACCGCTCGCGGGTCCGACGAAGTGGACCCCGCGCTGGCGGAGCGTGGCCACGTTCGCCTGCGTGGCGGCGTGCCGCCACATCTCCGCATCCATGGCGGGGGCCACGAGGACCGGACAGCGCGTCGCGAGGTAGAGGTTGGTGAGGAAGTCGTCGGCCAGCCCGTGGGCGAACCGGGCCAGGGTGTTGGCGGTGGCCGGGGCCACGACGAGCAGGTCCGCCCCCTCGGCCGCGGCGATGTGCGCGATCTGGCCCCCCTCCTCCTGCGCGTACAGGTCGGTGAGGACGGGCTTCCGGGAGAGGGTCTGGAAGGTGAGGGGGGCCACGAAGCGGCCGGCGCCCCCGGTCATGGCGCAGCGGACCTCGGCGCCGCGCCGGATGAGCTCGCGGAGGAGTTCTACCGCCTTGTAGGCGGCGATGCTCCCGCTCACACCCAGCAGGATCCGCTTCCCCTCCAGCATCCCCGCTCCTGGCGTCTGGGCCGCCCTAGCCGGGCTCCCCGATGCCGGCGCCCTTCAGCGCCACCAGGTGGTTCAGGGGCCCCCGCCCCTTGCCGATGGCGACGGCGGTCCGGAGCCCCTCGGCCACGTACGCCTGCGCGGCCGCCACCGCGGTCGGGACCGCCTGCCCGCGGGCGAGACCCGCGGCGATGGCCGCCGAGAGGGTGCACCCGGTCCCGTGGCTGTTCGTGGTCTCGATCCGGGGTCCCTCCCGGACGATGCACTCCCGCCCGTCGTAGAGGACGTCGAGGACCCGGGGGCCGGGGAGGTGTCCCCCCTTGACCAGGACGTGCCGTGGCCCCAGGGCGTGGATGGCTCGCGCCGCCTCCTTCATCCCGTCCAGGTCCCGGATCTTCTCTCCGACCAGGATGGAGGCCTCGTCCAGGTTGGGGGTGACCACCAGGGCTAACGGGAGGAGCGCCTGCCGCACGGCCTCCACGGCGCCCGGATCCAGGAGCGGGTCCCCGCTGGCCGCCACCATCACCGGGTCCACGACGAGGGCCGTGAGGGCGAAGGCGCGCACCTCGCGGGCCACCGCCTCGACGATCGGAGCCGTGGCCAGCATCCCTGTCTTGGCCGCGTCCGCGCCGATGTCCGTGAGGACCGACCGGAGCTGGGCGACGACGAACTCCGCCGGCAGGACGTGCACGCCCTGGACTCCCAGCGTGTTCTGGGCGGTGATGGCGGTCAGGGCCGACATCCCGTAGACCCGGAAGGCCGTGAAGGTCTTCAGGTCGGCCTGGATGCCGGCCCCTCCTCCCGAATCTGAGCCCGCGATGGTGAGCGCCTTGTACATGAAGACACCCGGGCGTCGCGAGCGCCACGCCGTTCTCCGGCCGGGTGGGTGCTTTGGCGGCGGGAGCCGCCGCCGTCAGTCCGTCGAGGAAGGGGACGCGGGGTCCGTCTCGGGAGCGGCCGTCGCGGCCGCGGCCGGCGCGGCGTAGAGGGCCTGGTACCGCCGGTAACTGGCCAGGACCCGCTTCACGTACTCCCGGGTCTCGGCGTACGGGATTGCCTCGATGAAGCGGTCCGGATCCGCGATCGGGGTCTGCTCCCGCCAGCGCCGGACGGGCTGGGGGCCCGCGTTGTACGCGGCCAACGCCAGGTAGAGGTTCCCGCCGAACTCCTCCAGGACCTGGGCCAGGTAGGCGGTCCCGAGCGTGAGGTTCAGGCTGGGGGCGTGCAGGCCCTCGGGCCGGGGGTCCGGCAGGGCGAGGCTGCGGGCGACCCGGCGCGCCGTCGCCGGCATCAGCTGCATGAGGCCCCGCGCCCCCGCCCGGGAGATGGCCGCAGGGCCGAAGGCGCTCTCCTCCCGCATCACGGCCGCCACGAGGTGGGGGTCCAGGCCGCGCGCCGCCGACAGTTCCTGGACCGCGTCCCAGTAGGCGAGCGGGTAGAGCAGTTCCCAGAAGGCCGGGAGGGGGAGGGCCGCCGGGTTCTGCCGGTAGGCCGTGAGGAGGATCCGGCGGGCGACCCAGAGGACGCGGTCGTAACGGCTCGCCCGCAGAAAGGTCTCGGCGGCTTCCTGCTGCAACCCCCGGTCCCCGGGGTGGGCGCGGACCAACAGCCAGTACTCGTCCGTCGCCTCCTCCCAGAGGCGCAGGGCGGCGAGCTCCCGGGCGGTGGTCAGGCGCGGGCGGTCCCCGGGGGGATCCACGGGCTCGCCGGCCGGCCGGGGCGGATCGGACGGGACCGGGCCGCCGAGGGGGGCGAGGATCTCTCGCGCGCGGGCCGCGTAGTAGTCCCCTCCCCCGCCCTGCGCGGCCCTCCGGAAGCGCCGGAGCGCCTCCTCCCGCTCCCCCGCGGCCTCCAGGAGCCGCCCCTCCCAGAAGAGGGCCTGGCTCACGTACGCGGAGGCCCGCCGCTCGGAGAGCCGGGCCAGGAGGGACCGGGCCTGCTGCGCCTGCCCGCTCCGGATGTGGATCCACGCCTGTCGCCAGAGGGCAGCGTCGGCATACTCCCCATCGGGAAAGATCTGCTCCACCCGGGCGAAAGCCCGCAGGGCCTCCCGGCGCCGTCCCAGCTCCTCCAGGTTCTCCGCCAGCAGGAAGAGGGCGTCGTCGGCGAGGGGATCGGTCGGCCGCAGGCGCAGGAGCCGCTCCAACAGGAGGTTGGCCCCGGCGGCGTCACCCGAGCGCGTCCGGGCGCGGCCCGCCCAGAAGAGGGCGCGCGCCTGGTAGGGGCCCCGGCCGGCCCCGGCCACCGCGAGCAGGCGCGCCGCCTCGGGATACTGCCGGAGGCGGAAGTTGCACTGCCCCAGCAGGTACCGGGCTTCTTCTTGCCAGGGGCCGGGCTCGGCGGCGAAGGGGGCGAGGGCGGACGACGCCTCGGTGAAGGCCTCGCCCCGGTAGAGGGCCCGCGCGCGGGAGAACAGGTCGGCCGCCGTCACGGGAACGGGGGCGTCGAGGGCCTCGAACAGCGCCGCCGCCTCCTCGGCCGTCGCGCTCAGCGGTTCGTCCCGCCAGAGATCGAGGAGGAGGGGGAGGCCCTCCGCGGCATCGCCGGCCCGGAGCCGGACGCGCGCCAGGAGGAGGCGGGCCTCGGCAGCGCCCGGAGCGGCGCCGAAGCGGGCGAGGTACGCGCGCAGGCTCTGGGTGGCGCCCTCGAGGTCGAGCGCGCTCGCCTGACTCTCCCCGAGAAGCAGGAGCGCGGGCTCGACGAGCGGGCTGTCAGGATAGGCGTCCAGGAGGCGGCTCAGGGGGGGGATTGTTCCCTGGGGAACGCCCCGGCGGTGCTCCGCCTGGCCCCAGGCGAGGAGGGCGTAGTCGGCCACTTCGGGGGAGGCGTCGGCCGCGGCCTGCAGGTGGGGGAGGGCTTCCTCGTAGCGCCCCAGGCGATGCTGGCAGAGGCCGAGGAGGAAGCGCACCCGGCGGCCGAGGGGCTCGGGGAGGGGTGTCTGCGCCAGCGGGGCGAGCCGGGCGCTGAGGCTCTCGCAGTCCCCCTCCCCGACCGCCTCGAGCGCGTCGGCGAAGGTCCCGGCGGGGTCCAGTGGGGGAGGGGAGTCTCCCGGCGGGGACGCGGCGAAGAACAGGAGCGCCAGGGCGACGGGGATATGCACGCCTGGGCGGGCCCGCCCCGTCCCTTCCGCCATACGCCTCCCGTCTGCTGGGCGTCCCGCCACGCTCAGGCCTTCTCGAGCATCCCCTTGGTGTAGAGCTTGTGGACGTTCTCGAGCGCCTTCAGGTCGTCCAGGCCGCTCTCGTCGATGACGGCGTGGATGTCCCGGCTCCCGGTGAAGAGGCCCAGGAACCGCTCCAGGTCGCCGGCCAGCTTCTTCCCCTGGAGGATCTGCTTCAACCGGGAACTCGGCTTCAGGCGGGTGGTGAGCGGAGGCAGCTGCTTGGTCAGACGGCCCATCTCGTCGAGGCGGCGCAGCCCCTCCATGATGAGCGCCTGGTTGCCCGCGGTGACCTGGGGGGGACCGCTCGGCGCGGCGGTCCCCAGCGACTCCAGATCGAAGTCCCCGTCGGTCCAGCCGAGGAGCCGGTAGATCGCCGCCTCCCCCCGCAGGATGCCCTGCACGGCGTTGATGATCCTCCCGTCCTGGAAGTAGAGGTGCCCGCTGCGGCCCTCCGCGGTGATACTGAGGATGCCGGTCTTCCTCTCGAGTTCGAGGAACTGGATGAGGTTGACGAGGCTCATGTCCCGGAGCTTCCCCTTGACCGCCGCCCCCGTGGCCCCGCCCTGCTCGGACTTCTCCGCCTCCGACTTCCGGAGCACCTTCCGGACCCGCACCAACAGCTCGTCGAAGTGGAAGGGCTTCGTGACGTAGTCCTCGGCGCCGAGCTGGAGCCCCCGCACCTTGTCCTTCACCTGGGAGAGCGCGGTCAGGAAGATGATGGGGATGGTGGCGGTCCGCGGGTTCTCTTTGAGGATTTTCGCCACCTCGAACCCGTCGATCTTCGGCATCATCACGTCGAGCAGGATGAGGTCCGGAACGTGGGCCCAGGCCATCTCGAGCGCCTCCACCCCGTTGCTCGCCCGCAGGACGTCCACGTACAGCTCCTGCAGGCGGTCGGTGAGCATCTGGGCGATGAGGGGCTCGTCATCTACGACCAGGACTTTTTCCCCCGCCATGGCTACCGGTCCGGCCCGGCGCCCAGGAGGGCCGCCAGGCTCGCGCTGTAGGGGGGGCGGGCCACGCCCCGCTCGGTGATGATGGCCGTCACGTATTCCGCCGGGGTCACGTCGAAGGCCGGGTGCAGGGCGGGGACCCCGGCGGGGGCGATCCGCCGTCCGGCCAGGGTGGTGACCTCCTCGGGGCTTCGCTCCTCGATCGGGATCGCCGCGCCGGTCGGGAGCGTCGGGTCAAGCGTGGAGAGCGGAGCGGCCACGTAGAAGGGGAGGCCGTGGGCCCGACAGGCGAGGGCCAGCCCATAGGTGCCGATCTTGTTGGCCACGTCCCCGTTTCGGGCGATCCGGTCGGCCCCCACCAGCACCAGGTCCACCGCCCCCCGGGCCATGAGCGCCGCCGGCATCCCGTCCGTCACCAGCGTGACCGGAATGCCCTCCCGGTGCAGTTCCCAGGCGGTCAGCCGGGCCCCCTGGAGGAAGGGGCGCGTCTCGTCGGCCAGGACCCGGATCCCCTTCCCTAGGGCGTGGGCGGCGCGCACCACCCCGAGCGCCGTCCCGTAGCCGACGGTCGCCAGGGCGCCGGCGTTGCAGTGGGTGAGGACCCGGGCGCCGGCAGGCAGGAGCGGCTCTCCGTGCCGGCCGATGGCCTGGTTGGCCTTCAGGTCCTCGGCCCACATCGTCCTGGCTTCCTCCTCGAGGCGGGTCGTGATGCCCGCGATGGGGAGGTCACGGTGCTTGAGGGCTACCTGCTTCATCCGCGTGAGGGCCCAGGTGAGGTTCACGGCGGTGGGGCGGGTGGCGGCGAGGTCCCCGGCGATGCGGGAGAGCTCCGCGAAGTAGGGGTCGAAGGCCTCCGCGCGGATCTGCCGGGCTCCGAGGGCGAGGCCCATGGCGGCCGCGACCCCGATGGCGGGGGCCCCCCGGACCTGCATCCGCCGGATCGCCGAGGCGACAGCCGCGGCGTCCCGGCATTCCACGTATGTCTCTTCCTCGGGAAGCCGGGTCTGGTCCAGGAGCCGGACCACACCGGCCTCGGTCCACTCGATGGTCCGGATCATGCGGTTTACACTAGCACCGCTCCCCGTAATGTCAACCGAAATGTAGGATTTTGGCGCAGTTGGAGCCTCCTCGCGGTCTTGACAGGTGGTCCTCCCAGCACTATCCTCAGCCGGCTTCTCCGCCCCGCCGCCAAAGGACGCGATGGTCCTCTCCGGTCTCTGCTACTCCCTCCTGGCCCTCACCGGTGCACTCGGGCTCGGCTTCGGGACCCTCCTCGGCGCCCTGCACGCGTCCTGGCCCGCGCACCCCTGGGCCGCGCCGGTCCTGGCGGGGCCGCTCGCCGGGGTGGTCGGGGAAGTTGCGGCCCGGCGGCGTTCGCCTTATAGTGCCAGCGCCGCCCTGCTCGTTTTCATCGCCCTGGGGTTCGCGCTCCGCCCGGCAGGCCCGGGCTGGGGCGCAGTGCTGCTCGCCGTGGCCTGGGGAGCGGCGGGGGCCGGGCTTCCGGCGCTCTTCCCCCTGGCGGCGGCGATGGCCGGACCGGAGGGGGCGTGGCCGGCGCGAGTCGCGGTGGGCGCCCTCGGCCACCTGGGAACGGGGATACTCCTCCTCGTGGCGACGACGGGCGCGGGGCCTACCCTCTGGGTTGGCCTCGCCGTCGCCGCCGCGGCCGGGGGGCTCGTGATGCTCTGCGTGAGGGAGTAAGGTGTGAGGATGGGGCAAGGGCGCTTCGGCGGGATCGCCGATCGAGAGGTGGACGTCCTCGTGATCGGCGGGGGGATGGCGGGGGCCGGCATCGCCCGGGACGCGGCGTTACGCGGGTTCAGCGTCGTGCTCGTGGAGAAGTGCGACTTCGCCTACGGGACGACGAGCCGCTCCTCCAAGCTCATCCACGGGGGACTCCGGTACCTGGAGATGTTCCGGGAGCGCCTCCGCCGGCTGGCCCCGCACCTGATCCGGCCGCTCCCCTTCGTGATCCCGGTCTACCGTGGGGGCAAGCGGGGGATGATCCAGATCCGGATCGGGATGGCCCTCTACGATCTGTTGACCCCGGGCCGTCGGGTGGGCCGGTACGGCGGCATCTCACGGGACCGCGCGCTGGCGCTCGAGCCGGGCCTCAACGCCGCGGACCTCAAGGGGGCAGGGTTCTACTTCGACGACCTGCTCCTGAACCCGGAGCGGCTGTGCCTGGAGAACGTCCTCTCGGCCCGGCGCTACGGCGCCCAGGTCTACAACTACGCCCGGGTCGAGCAATTTCTCCGGGACGGGTCGCTCCTCGCCGGCGTGGTGCTGCGGGATGTCCTCACGGGGGAGGCGGCGCGCCTGCGGGCGGCCGTCCTGGTCAATGCGACCGGTCCCTGGGTCGACGGGGTCCGGGCGCTGGCGGGCCTCGACGGCCGGCGGCGGATCGTGCGGACGACCAAGGGGATCCACCTCCTCCTCCCCCGGCTGACCAGCCACGCGGTATACGTGGAGGCTCGCGACGACCGGATGTTCTTCGTCATCCCCTGGCGGACCTTCTCGCTGGTAGGCACGACCGACACCGACTTCGCCGGCGACCTGGACCGCCTCGCCGCCACCGCGGAGGAGGTGGAGTACCTCATCGCGGGGACTCGACGGGTCTTCCCGAGGGCGCGGATCGGCCCCGCCGACATCGCCTATACCTATGCCGGGGTCCGGCCCCTCACCTACGAGGAGGGGAAGCGCGCCTGGCAGGTCTCGCGGGCCCACAAGGTCATCGTGGAGGGCGAGGGGGGCAACTTCCTCTCCATCACCGGCGTGAAGCTGACCTGTTACCGCCAGCAGGCCGAGGAGGCGGTGGACCGGATCAGCCGGCTGCTCGGGCGGCGCGAGCCCGTCCGGACGCACCGGCTCGCCCTGGACGGGCTGGACACGGACACGACCGTGGGGGAGGCCCGCATCCTGGTGGATGCGGCTGCGGAGGCCGCCCGCTACGGGGTGGAGCCGGCCCTCCTGGAGATGCTGGTGGAGACCTACGGGCGCCGGTACCGGGAGGTGCTGGACCGGACGGTCTCGCGCCCGGACCAGAAGGCCCGCCTCTGCCCCTCCAACCTCGACATCGTGGCGCAGCTCGCGCAGGCGGTGGAGTCCGAGGCCGCGGTCAGCCTGGGCGATGTGCTCCTCCGGCGGACCGGGATCGGGACCAGCCCCTGCCTGGGAAAGGACTGCGCCGAGGCCATCGCGGCGCGGATGGCGGCCCTCTGCGGGTGGGACGACGCCCGGCGCGAGCGGGAGCTGGCGGCGTACTGGGAGGAAGCCGCCCTGGGGCAGGAGTTCCGAGAGGGGGCCGCCGCAAAAAAAGGGCTTGAAGGCGGGCGCGCCCGCATGCCATAGTGCGGCCCCCGACCGCCGCCGTCCCGCCGGTTCCCAGTTGCCCCCGGAGATCCCGGGGCGCGTTGTCGTCGTCATCGGAAGGAGGGGAGCATGAGACGGATCCGCACTGCGCTCCTGGGGGGGCTCGCCCTCGCGCTGGCCGTGGGGCTGGTCCCGGGGATGGCCGCCGCCCAGGCGATCGAGGACGAGCTCGTCCTCATCACCCCGGTCTCCAAGTTCATCCACGACGCGGCACTGCAGGCGTTCGCCAAGTACGCCAAGGAAACCTGGAACATCACGGTCAAGGTGAATGCCCTGGCCGCCGGGACGCCCGTCGCCTACGGGCGGATCGTGGAGTGGAAGGGGCGCCCCGAGGTGGACATCTTCTGGGGCGGCGAGAGCGCTCTCTTCGACAAGCTGACGGAGCAGGGGCTCCTGATGAAGCTCGAGCTGTCGAAGGCTGCCTGGGACAGCATCCCGGCCGCCATCGGCAAGCCCAAGCCGATCCCGCTGAAGGACCCTCGCGGCTACTGGGTCGGCACCGCCCTCGAGCCCTACGGCCTGGTCTACCACCCCCGGGTCCTGCAGCGGCTGGGCGTCCCCGGAATCAAGTCGTGGGACGACCTCCTGGACCCCCGCCTGAAGGGCAACGTCGCCCAGTGCGCGCCGACCCGGAGCAGCAGCAGCAACGCCACCTATGAGGTGATCCTTCAGGACCTCGGCGAGGAGAAGGGCTGGGAGTGGCTCAAGAAACTGGCCGGGAACTCCGGCATCTTCACCGCCCGAAGCCGTGACGTGCCCTCCGTCGTCGCGAAGGGGGAGTTCGCGGCGGGTTTCGCCGTCCCCTCCTACATGGCCTTCGAGGAGCGCCTCGCCGGGTTCGACATCAAGTTCGTGGCTCCAAAGAACGCGTTCGTCACCCCCGAGCCCATGGCCA
>JACPAU010000286.1 GCA_016180705.1 Candidatus Methylomirabilota bacterium | reverse complement strand
AAGCGCCAGGGCCGGAGGCAGGGGGCGACACCGCCAGGAGGCTGCGGTCGCGGGCAGGCGTCCCCGCCCCATCGGAACGCGCTCCCGTAGCCTCCCCCCCCCGACTCCCCCCCCCCCCCCTTCGCACCGGGACCCCGTGCCGCGCCACCCGCGGCCCTTCGGGAATTCGAGATTGAAGTTGCGGCGGGGCGCGCGCTGTGGCAATAATAAAAGCCCCGAGCAGACCTTCCCCGGGGGCTGGTCCCGGGACAGCGATCCGCCCCCATGCAACTGAAACCCAGAGCCACCGTCCGGCACTGGAGGAGGACCGCGTATGACCTATGTGGTGGCTGAACCCTGTATCGGCACGAAGGACCGGGCCTGCGTGGACGTATGCCCCGTCACGTGCTTCTACGAGGGGGCGGACCAGCTCTATATCCACCCGGAAGAGTGCATTGACTGCGCGGCCTGCGAGCCGGTCTGCCCGGTGGACGCCATCTTCGCCGAGGCGGACACCCCGGAGCAGTGGAAGTCCTACATCCAGAAGCAGGTGGACTTCTTCGCGGCCAACCCCGGGGTGACACCGGCGAAGGGGCAGGCGGAGATCGGCTCGGGCACCCTCGGGCCGAATGCCGCCCCCTGGCCGCCGGAGGCGGCGGCCCAGGCGGGCATTGCGGCCAAGCCGGGCGCGGCGGCCGCCCCGAAGGCCGAGGCGAAGCCGGCGGCTCCGGCGGCGCCGCCCAAGGCTGAAGCCAAGCCGGCGGCACCCGCGCCGGCTCCCGCTGCCGCGGCCCCAAGCCCGGCAGCAGCGCCGGCCGCCCCGCGGGCCACAGTCCCCCGGGCCGCCCCGGCTGAGGTCACCGGCCTCGAGGACGCGGTGGCCCTCGCGGCCGAGGCCGCGGCCAACGCGGCGGCGGCGGCGGCCCAGGCGGCCCAGGCGGCTGCCGCGGTCATCCGGATCCTCACAGGCCACGGGGCCGCGCCCGCGGCCCCGGCCGCTCCGAAGGCGGCGGAGAAACCCGACCGCCCTAAGCCGGCCCCGCAGGCGCAGCCGGCACCCCAGGCTGCGGCCCCGGCGGCAAAGCCCGCCGCAGAGGCCGCCGCAGCCGCGCCGGCGGGGCCGAACACCTTCGCCAAGGGCAAGCTCGTCCTCTACACCCTCGTGGACATGCTCTCCGGGAAGGTCCCGGTGGACCGGGCCGAAGTGTGGAACTGAAGGAGCAGGTCAAGGCGCAGCAGGCGCGGGCCAAGGAGAGCCTGCCCGGCGGCCTCTTCGCCTTCGCCATGGCCGGCCTCTCCGCCGCCCTCGGGATGCTGTACGCCTTCAAGTTCGTCTTCCTCGACCCCAACCCCACGCTCCACGATCTCCTGCAGGCCCCCTTCCGGCCCGAGGCGATCATGCCCTTCATCGGCTTCAACACGGTCGCCGCCCTGATCCTCCCCTTCGGCCTCTACGCGCTCTGGAAGGTCCGGCGCGCGTACCTGGAGGCGGAGGCGATGGCAACCCTGATGCCCCGGGAGTTCGGCGCCAATTCGCTCAAGGCGAGACGGCGCAGGAAGCTGGAGCAGCTCGAGTCGCCGCGCCTCGCGGCCGTGCAGAAGGTCCTGCAGGAGATTATGGCGAAGAAGAGGTGACGGGCCGGGCCGGGCGGCGGGCGCGCAGCAGGAAGGCGACGCCCCCCCCGAGGCCGGCGAGCCCGAGGAGGAGGCCGAGGGTCGCCGCCAGCCAGTGGACCCGCAGGGCGGCGGTCGCCCAGAGGACGGCGTAGATATCGTGGCCGCTCGCCCGCCAGGCCTCCCAGTAGGCCTCGGCGGCGGCCGCGTGCTCGCCCCGCTCCGCCGCGGCCTTCGCGAGGCCGTAGAGCGCGAGCGGGTAGGATGGATCGGCGCGGTGCGCCACCGAGAAGGCCTCGGTGGCCTTCGCATTTTCGCCCGCCCTCAGATAGGCCAGCCCCAGGTTGGTCAGGATGAGGGGATGCTCGGGCCTGGCCGCGGCGGCCTGCCGCAGCGCCCGCACCGCCTCCTCGACCCGCCCCATCTTGTACGCCAGCCAGCCCAGGTCGTTCAGGGTGGCGGGGTTGCCGGGGTCCAGCAGGAGCGCCTGGCGGTGGGATGCCAGGGCGGCCTCGAAGTCACCCCGGGCCTCGGCGATGGCCGCCCCGTAGCCCGCGTGGGCGCGGGCGAGCTTCGGCTGCAGCCGCAGCGCCGCCTCGAAGGCAGCCAGGGCATCGCCGGGCCGCTGCACCTCCAGGAAGATCCATCCGATGTTCGCCCGGGCGTCGGCCAGGCGCGGCTCCGAGGCGAGCGCCGCCCGGAACGCCGCCAGGGCCTCATCCCACCGCCGCTCCCTGCCGTACAGCACGCCGAGGAGGTTGCGAGCGACGGCGTCCGCCGGGTCGGCCTTTGCCTCCGCCTCGAGGGCCGCGATGGTCTCGCGGACCGTCAGGCCCTGCCCGTATACCTCCCGGAGGCGTTCCGGGGCCTGGGGGTGAGCGGGGTCCAGGCGCAGGACCTCCCGAAGGGCCGCCTGGGCCTCGGCGCTCCTCCCCGCCCGGGCCAGCCGCTCGGCGCGGCCGAAGACGGCTTCCGCCGGAGACCCCGCGGCACCCGAGGGCAGCGCCCCCAGGGCGATCAGGAGGAGCGCGAGCGGAAGCCCCCGCCCGATCAGCCGGCAGCCCCCTCTCATCGCGCGCGTCCCTCCAGGAGGCGGCCGAGCAGGAAGAGGACCGACCCGATGGCCAGCATGGTGAGTTCGGGGCCCATGCCCTGCTCCTCGGTCAACCCCACGTAGAGGCCCACCAGCACGTTGCCCATCCCCAGGAGCTGCAAGGTCCTCCCGAACACCCACACAGGCAATTCTCCTGGGATGGCGGGAAGGCGTCAGTCCGCTGCGGCGCGAGTGCGCTCGAGAGCGGGGATCCGGCTGCCGGCCCGCGGCACTATACCCAAACCCTTCGCGCGGTGTCAACGCACCCCGGCCCGGCGTCCGGGCGGCCCGGGCCCCGAAGAAGGACTAACACAAACGACAGAATCAAAG
>JACPAU010000007.1 GCA_016180705.1 Candidatus Methylomirabilota bacterium | reverse complement strand
GCCTCGAGGGGCGTCTCTGGGTCTTCCAGAAGCAGCAGGGCGCCGTCCACGATCTCCCCCAGGTTGTGGGGGGGGATGTTGGTCGCCATCCCCACCGCGATCCCCGTGGCGCCGTTGACCAGCAGGTTCGGGAGGCGGGCCGGGAGGACGGTCGGCTCGAGCAGGGTCTCGTCGAAGTTCGGGACGAAGTCCACCGTCTCCTTCTCGATGTCCGTCAGCATCTCCTGGGCGATCCGCGCCAGCCGGACCTCCGTGTACCGGTACGCCGCCGCTGCGTCCCCGTCCACGGAGCCGAAGTTCCCCTGCCCCTCGATCAGCGGGTAGCGGAGGGAGAAGTCCTGGACGAGCCGGACGATGGTGTCGTACACCGCCGTGTCCCCGTGGGGGTGGAAGCTCTTCAGCACCTCCCCGACCACCGCCGCCGACTTCCGGAAGCGGGCGCCGGGCCGGAGCCCGTTCTCCCACATGGCGTACAGGATCCGCCGCTGCACCGGCTTCAGCCCGTCCCGCACGTCCGGGAGCGCCCGCCCGATGATCACGCTCATCGCGTAATCGAGGTAGGAGCGGCGCATCTCCTCGTGGATGTCGGTCGGCCGGACCTCGCCGACCGGGCGCAGCGGCTGCGCCGCCGGCGCCGGGGTCGGCTGGCCCTGCGGCTCCTCCGGCATCAGGCGCTCCCCATACGGCTAAAATGCGTCCGACGAACTGTCCCGGTACTCACGCGACAACTCCGGTGCCGGGCCAAATGACGAGCATCACCCGCGCCCTGGGAGCCGCCGCCCTCTTCCCGGGGCGAGCCGCTCCTCCGCCCAATACCCAGACAGGGCTACGTCGCGGCCCACCCCGGGCGGGCGGCAGCAGGAAAGCGGCCGGACACGGACGCCTTAGTTGGCCCGGCACTAGATGTCCAGGTTGCGGACGTCATGCGCGTGTGTCGCGATGAAGTCCCGGCGGGGCTCCACCGCCTCCCCCATCAGGACGGTAAAGATATCGTTAGCCTGCACCGCGTCCTCGATCTTCACCTGGAGCAGCGTCCGGCTCCCGGGATTCATGGTGGTCTCCCAGAGCTGCTCCGGGTTCATCTCCCCCAGCCCCTTGTAGCGCTGGATCGTGATCCCCTTCTTCACCTCGGCCATGATGCGCTCGGTCAGTTCGCGGAGCGACCCGGCCTCGACCGCCCCGTTTCCCCCCTCGATCCGGTAGGGGGGCTGCCCGAGGGGCTCGAGGGCCGGGGAGAGGAGGACGAGTTCGCGGAACTCCGGGCTCGCCAGGAGCGCCGTGTCCGCGACCATCTGGCCGGCGGCGCCGTCGCGGCCCAGGAGGAAGACGAACCGGTGGGAGGCGTGCTCCTCGTCCTCCTCCAGCCGGGCCTCGACGGCCCCGCCGAGGCGCCGGGCGGCCGGCTTGAGCAGGCGCCCGACCTCCTTCAGGTAGGCCGTCGCGGTCGCCTTCGCCTTCAGCGGCTCGGCGGCGCCGCCTAGCGCCGCCACCAGCGCGCGCATCACGTCGGGCTGCTTCCCCCGCCGCTCGAGGCGCTTGATCAGGCTCTCGAAGGCGATGGCCTTTCGCAGCAGAGCCTGCAGGCGCTGGCCAGCCAGGGGCTGCCCCATCCCTGCCCCCGACACCCGGAACCCCTCCACCGCCAGGTCCAGGAGGAACTCCTCCAGCGCCCGCTCGTCCTTTAGGTACCGCTCCACCTTCCCCCGCTTCACCTTGAAGAGCGGCGGCTGGGCAATGTAGCGGTACCCGGGCTCCACCAGCTCCTTCACCTGGCGGAAGAAGAGGGTGAGCAGCAGGGTGCGGATGTGGGCCCCGTCCACGTCCGCGTCGGTCATGATGATGATCCGGTGGTAACGGGCCCGCTTCAGGTCGAAGTCCTCGCTCCCGACCCCGGTCCCCAGCGCCGTGATGAGGGTACGGATCTCGGCGCTGGAAAGCACTTTGTCGAGGCGGGCCTTCTCCACGTTCAGGATCTTCCCCTTCAGCGGAAGGATCGCCTGGAAGCGCCGGTCCCGCCCCTGCTTCGCCGAGCCCCCGGCCGAGTCCCCCTCGACGATGAAGAGTTCCGAAAGGGCCGGGTCCCGCTCGGCGCAGTCCGCCAGCTTCCCCGGGAGGGAGTCGCCGTCCAGGGCCCCCTTGCGGCGGGCCAGCTCCCGGGCCTTCCGGGCGGCCTCCCGGGCCCGCGCCGCATCCACGGCCTTCTCGATGATCCGCCGGGCGACGGGCGGGTTCTCCCCCAGGTACTCCCCCAGCTTCTCGTTGACGGCCTGCTCCACGATCCCCTTGACCTCGGTGTTGACCAGGCGCGCCTTGGTCTGCCCCTCGAACTGGGGGTTGCGGAGCTTCACCGAGACGACCGCCGTGAGGCCCTCCCGCACGTCGTCCCCGGTCAGCCCCGCTTTGTGCTGTTTCAGCAGATCGTTCTGGGTCGCATAGGCATTCAGCGTGCGGGTGAGGGCCGCCTTGAAGCCGATGAGGTGGGTGCCGCCGTCGGTGGTCCGGATGCTGTTCGCATAGGCGAAGACGTTCTCCGTGTAACCGTCGTTGTACTGGATGGCGACCTCGACCACCGTGCCGTTGCGCTCCTGGACGACGTAGATGGGCTTCGGGTGGAGGACGCTCTTGTTCTTGTTCAGGTGCTCCACGAAGGAGACGATGCCGCCCTTGTAGAAGAACTCCCGCTTCTCGTCCACCCGCTCGTCGGTCAGGGTGATGCGGAGGCCCTTCGTGAGGAAGGACAGCTCCCGGAGCCGGTTGGCCAGGGTGTCCAGGTTGAAGGTCAGGTCCTCCAGGATCTGCCCGTCGGGCTTGAAGCGGATGCGCGTCCCGTGGCGCCGGGTCTTGCCCGCGACCTCCGGGGGGGTCACCGGCTTGCCCCGCTCGTAGCGCTGCCGGTAGACCTTCCCCTCCCGGTGGACCTCGACCTCCAGCCACTCGGAGAGGGCGTTCACCACCGAGACCCCGACGCCGTGCAGGCCCCCTGCGACCTTGTAGGCCTTGTTGTCGAACTTCGCGCCCGCGTGCAGCTTCGTCAGGACCAGCTCGAGCGCGGGGAGCCCGGTCTCCCGGTGCACGTCCACGGGGATCCCGCGGCCGTCATCCACCACGGTCACGCTGTTGTCCAGGTGGACGGTCACGTCAATCTGCGTGCAGTGGCCGGCCAGGGCCTCGCCCACGCTGTTGTCCACCACCTCGTAGACCAGGTGGTGGAGCCCCTCGGCCCCGGTCCCACCGATGTACATGGCTGGACGCGTGCGGACCGCCTCGAGTCCTTCCAGGAGGCGGATCTGCTCCGCCGTGTACTCCAGGACCTGTCCGTCCCCCTCCCCGATCTGCTCTGCCGTCATGCGCTCCTCAGCTCTCCAATGTGGCCGTCCTCGACTCGGTAGAGGGTGGCGTCCGCGCCCAGCGCGCCGAGCGCCGCGCCCTCCAGCGCGGTGAGCACCACCTGATCCGTGCTCCGGACGAAGGCCAGGACGCGGTCGAGCCGCACCCCATCCAGCTCCGAGAGCACGTCGTCCAGAAGCAGGATGGGCGGCTCGCCGGTCGCCGTCCGCGTCAGCTCCAGTTCCACCCCCCGCAGGGCCAGCGCCAGCAGCCGCGCCTCGCCCCGGGAGGCCTGGTGCGGAACCGGACGGCCGTCCAGGGTCAGCACCACCTCGTCCCGCTGGGGGACGACCAGGCTGACGCCCGCCCGGAGCTCCTCCAGCCGTCGGCGCGCCAGGGCCTTCAGGATCTGCTCCTCCAGGGCGCCGGGATCGGGCTCGGGCTCGGCCCCGAAGGCCGGGCGGTAGGCCACGCCCGCCGCGCCCGGACCTCCCAACGCCCCGTAGGTGCCGGCCAGCCGCTCGGCCACCGCGGCGGTCGCCTGCTGCCGGCGGCCGGCGATGCGGGCGTAGGCCGCCGCCAGCTGCAGGTCCCATTCCTCCAGCGCCGCGGCCGCGCGCGCCTGGAGGAGCCGGTTGCGCTGCTCGGTGATCCGCCGCGCCCGCCGCAGGTCATCGCCGTGGCTCGCCCGCTGCGTGAGAGCCGCGAGCCGGTCCAGGTAGCGGCGCCGGGGCTCGCTCCCCGACCCCGCGAGGATCAGGTCCTCGGGGGAGAAGACCACGGCGGGGACCAGGCTCCGGAGTTCCGCAGGTCCTCGCAGCCGGCGGCCGTCCAGCGCCGCCGCCAGCCCGCCCGCCCCCCCCTGCACGGTGGCCGTCCGCACTCCGGCAGGACCCGTGAGCCGCGCGCGCACAAAAAACCCCTCCGCCCCCGTCCGCACCAGGTCCTCGGTCCTGGCACTCCGGAAGGACTGGAGGGTGGCCGCGACGTAGAGGGCCTCCAGGAGGTTCGTCTTCCCCTGCGCGTTCCTCCCGACCAGCGCGGTCACGGGCCGCGGGAACTCCACCGCCGCCCGCGCGTAGTTCCGGAAGTCCTCGACGATGAGCGCCTCGATCCCCACGCGGCCGCGGCCCCGCAGCGCCTCAGATGCGCATCGGCATGATCACGCAACTGTGGTCCTGGCCCTGGAGCGGGCGAAAGAGCGCGGGGCTCAGGGGATCGTTCAGGTGGATGCTGACCTCCGGCTCGTCCACCACCGCGAGGAAGTCCAGGATGTAGCGCGCGTTGAAGCCCACGATCAGGTCCTTGTCCGCGTGCTGGACCTCCACCTCCTCCCGCGCCTCCCCCAGGTCCAGGTTGACGCAGGAGACCGTCAGGCGCCCCCGCTTGAACTCCAGCACGGTGGGGGCCGTCCGGTCCCCGATGATCGTGGACGTGCGCTTGAGCGCTCCCACCAGCTCCTCTTTCTTGACGCCGAGGCCGCGCCCCTGCACCGCGGGGAGAACCTGCTGGTAGTTGGGGAACTGACCGTCGATGAGCCGGCAGACGAGCAGCGTCGGGCGCAGGTCGAAGGCGACCTGATTGCCCAGCGGGACGATCCGGACTTCCCCGCCGTCGTCCCGCAAGACCTTCGCCGCCTCGAGCAGCGCCTTGCGCGGCAGCAGCGCCTCCGTGAGCCCGTCTCCCGCTACCTGCTCCCGGGGCACCCGCGCGATGGCCAGCCGGTGGCCGTCGGTGGCGACCATCTGGGCCTCCGTCGCCGTCACCTGCAAGAGGGCCCCCGTCAGCGTGTAGCGCGTCTGGTCGGTCGAGATGGCGAAGGCGGTTCGCTGGATCATGCTCCGGAGCGTGTCGGGGGCGAGGCGGAGCCCGCCTTCCGCGGCGATCTCCGGGCGGGCGGGGAACTCGTCCTTCGGGAGCCCCTTGACCTTGAAGCGCGACCGCTGGCAGGTGATCTCCGCGTTCAGCTCCTCCTGGACGCGCAGGTCCACGGGCGCCTCGGGGAGTTCGCGGACGATCTCGTAGAGTTTCTTCGCGGAGAGCGCGATCGCGCCGGGCGCGAGGACCTCCGAGGGGGTGATGGTCCGGATCCCCACGTCGAGGTCCGTGCCGAAGATGTTGAGGCCGGTCTCACTCGCCTCGATCAGAAGGTGGGAGAGGATTGGGAGCGTCTTCTTCGCCTCCACCACGCCCTGCACTTGGGCGAGAGTGGAGAGAAAGTCGCTTCGCTGAACCCGAATGTGCATCGTCAAGCCCTCGCCTCCCTCACGCACACCACCCCCGACACAGACTCCCCCGATAACCTTTAAAACACATCTCTAGTCGAAGGAATAGTAGACGTGTTCGTGCTGTTCAGAACCTCGATGCCACCCACTGGAAGCAGAGATCGGGCGCTGGAAGAACCTGTGCACCCGCGCCCCCTCGTGCGCCGCCTCGCTGTGAACTCCGCGGGGCGCCGCCCAGGCCCCCCTCTCGAGCCCGGGAGAGACGCGAATGTCCCGACTGTCTCCACAGGGTTTCTCGCTCGCCTTCCCCAGGCGAGGCTGCAGCGGTGTGGGCAGTGGCGCTCCGGCACCCTAACGCCTTGAAAAAATGGCCTCAAGGGCACGGCCACTTACACACACTCTTATCCACACCTGTGGATAAGGCGAATCGCCAAGAAATCCCGGCGATGCGCCGGCGGATCCCGGAGATTCTGGGGCGCGCAGCAGGGAGCTCCGTCCAGGAATTTCGCACACTTCTGAGCACCGCCTTAACTTGGCAGAGTAGCACAGAGCGCGAGCCGCTGGCAAAGGGATTTTTGCCGAGTGGGGGGAGCTTTGGCCTTGACAGTGCGGCGGGCCCCCGCTAACGTAACCGGCTGCTGCGCAAGCGGCGGCGGGTAGCTCTCGCGGGGGCGTGATGAAGAGGACGTACCAGCCGAACCGGAGCAAGCGGAAACGCACGCACGGCTTTCGGAAACGGATGAGCACCGCCGCCGGGCGGAAGGTGCTCCAGCGGCGGCGGGCCAAGGGGCGTCGGCGCCTGACGGTCTGAGGCCCGGGGGCCGGGAGCAGCGTCGCTTCCCGCGGACGGCCCGGCTCCTGAAGGCCAGCGACTACACCAGGGTCCTGAAGGCGGGGCGGCGCGTGAGCACGGGGCCCTTCACGCTCCACCTCGCCCGCGCCGGGGCGCACGCCGCCCGCCTGGGCCTGGTCATCGGTCGGCGGGCGGGCGCCGCCGTCGTCCGGAATCGCGTCAAGCGCTCGCTCCGCGAGCAGTTCCGCCAGCACCGCAACCTCTTCCCCCCGGGCACCGACCTGGTCGTCGTGGTCACCCGCGATCTCACCTCCGCGACCGCAGCCGCTCTCCGTCGGGCCGCCGCCGAGGCCCTCCGGGCCGCCGCGCGCCAGCCGGCGGGAGGAACACCGCATGGGACAAGTGAGCCACCTGCCCGCTAGGGCCGCGCTGGCGCTCATCGCCGCCTACCGGGCGTGGCTGTCGCCGCTCACGCTGCCGGCGTGTCGCTTCCTGCCATCCTGCTCGGAGTACACCAGCGAGGCCATCGAGCGGCACGGGCTCTGGCGGGGCGCGTGGCTGGGCCTGCGCCGGCTGCTGCGGTGCCATCCGCTCGGCGGCGCTGGGCTGGACCCGGTCCCGTAGGCGAGCGCGCCCGCCTCCATCCGGGAGGAAGGAGACCCCTGTGGGCGACATGGAGAAGCGCGCGCTCCTGGCAAGCGCGCTCGCCCTCCTGATCCTGATTGCGTACCAGTTCTTTTTCGCCCCGCCGCCCCCCCGCCCGAAGGCAGAGCGCGCGGAAGAGGTGCCGGCGGCCCCGCCAGCCGTGGTCCCGGAGGCTGCGCGCCCCGCCCCGCCCCGCCCGCCCGTCGCCGTCCGCAAGCCTGAGCGGGAGGAGCGGATCCGTCTGGAGACCGACCTGCTGGAGGTGACTCTCACGAACCAGGGCGGGACGGTCCTGAGCTGGCGGATCAAGCGGTACACCGACGAGGCCGGGCAGCCGCTGGACCTGGCCCCGCCCCACGAGCCGGGCGAGCCCCCGATCTCCCTGGCCGCCTGGGTAGAGGGGGGCCGGGGTCCCGATCAGCTCCTCGAGGTGGTGACCCGCCCGAGCGGCTCCCCCGGGCAGCCGCAGACCGTCCTCTTCCGGGCGGCTGAGCCCGGGGGGCTCATCCTGGAGAAGCGGCTTACCCTGCAGCCGGGGAAGTACCAGGCGGACATCGAGCTCCGTCTCCTCAATCGGGGAGCCGGAGCCACGACACCGAATCTGCGCGTGGCGTGGGGCCCCGGGTTCCGGGGGGCGGCGAAGCCGGGTGCGGGGCCGCCGGGAGGCCAGGCCATTGCCCTGGTGGGGGGAAAGCGGGTGACCGAGGACGTCACCAAGCTCACGGAGGAGGCGGTTCACAAGGGGGAAATCTCCTGGGTCGCGGTCCAGGACAGCTACTTCGCAGCCGCGCTCGTGCCGGTGGGTGGGACCCCGGCGGCGGTCATCGGGAAGGGTGCCGGCGACCGCCCCGTGGCGGCGTTGCGTTTCGCGGGGACGGCGCTGCCGGGGGGGGCGGAGCGGGTCCAGGCGGTGCGCTTCTTCGGGGGCCCCAAGGAGGTGGAGCGGCTGAGCGAGCTGGGGCACGACCTAGAGCAGCTCGTGGACCTGGGCTGGTTCGGCTTCCTGGCCCGGCCGGCCCTCTACCTCTTGAAGTTCCTGTACCGGTTCACGGGGAATTACGGGGTCGTGATCCTCCTCGTTACGCTGCTGCAGAAGGTGGCCTTTCTCCCCCTGACCCAGAAGAGCCTGAAGTCCATGCAGGCGATGCAGATGCTGCAGCCCAAGGTGGCGGCGATCCGCGAGCGTCACAAGAACAACCGCCAGAAGATGAACCAGGAGACCATGGAGCTGTACAAGCGGCACGGGGTCAACCCGCTCGGGGGCTGCCTCCCGATGGTGGTCCAGATCCCCATCTTCATCGCCCTTTACAACGCGCTGAGCAGCTCGGTCGAACTGTGGCGAGCCCCCTTCATTCTCTGGATCGACGACCTCTCGGCGCCGGACACCCTCTTCGTGCTCCCGTTCACCGTCCCCTTCCTGGGCGAGGGATTTCCCTTCCGGGTCCTGCCCCTCCTGATGGGGGCGAGCATGTTCATCCAGCAGAAGATGACGCCCACCGCCGGCGACCCCCGCCAGGCGCAGATGATGCTCTACATGATGCCCACCCTCTTCACCTTCCTCTTCTGGGGCTTCCCCTCCGGGCTGGTCCTCTACTGGCTGGGGAGCAACGTCCTGCAGATCGCCCACCAGTACTACATGAATCGATTCTCCCAGAAGTCACCCGCCGCGGAGGCGTAGGCGGGCCCATGACGGCCGAGCCCGCCCCCCTCTCGGACCGGGTCTTCCTGCTGGCGGGGCCGGTGAACATGTTCCTCCTCCGCGAGGGACGGGCGTGCGTCGCCGTGGACACCGGGCTGACGGCGGACGCCGGCCGGCGCGTGCTCAAGGCTGTGGTAACGCCTTCCTCCTGAAGCGGACGGGGGCGCAGGTGTACGCGCCCGCCCAGGAGGCGGCGATCCTCTGGTACCCGGACCTGGAGCCATTCTACCTCTTCGGGGCCGCGCCCCCCGTCGAGCTGGCGAGCCGCTTCCTGCGGGCCGAGGCCAGCCGGGTGGACCACGTCTTCAGTGGGGACCTCGAGGTCGGTGGCCTCACGATCCGGGCGCTGCCCGCCCCCGGCCACTCGATCAACCAGTACGCCTTCCAGGCGGACGACGTCTTCCTGGCCATCGACGCCCTCTTCGGGGAGGAGGCGCTCACCAAGCACCAGGTGGTCTACTGCTACGATCCGAATCGCCACCGGGAGACACTCGCGCGCCTCGAGGGGATCCAGACGCGGCTGACGATCCCCTCCCACGGCGGGGCGACCGGCGACGGGCGCGCCCTCCTGGAGGCCAACCGGCGCAATCTCGACGCCACGAGGGCCGCGACCCTGGAAGCACTGGGGACACCGGGCCTGGCGGAGGAGGTCACCGAGCGGGTCCTGGGGAGGCTCGGTCTCGCGCCCACGCTCGAGGGGTACTTCCTGGCCCTCAGCACGATCAAGGGACACCTCGCCGCCCTGCGGGCGGACGGGCTCGCGGCCTTCCGCCTCGGAGGGGGGCGCCTGACCTGGGAGAGGCGGTGAGTGCTCGCGCGCCGGCCGATCTGCTCTTCCAGGGCCTCCGCGAGCTCGGGCTTGGTCTCGGGGAAAGTGCCTTCCGGCAGCTCCTGGTCTACGCCGACGAGGTCGCCCGGTGGACCCGGCGGGTAAGCCTTACGGGCTTCAAGGAGCCGGAGCGCATCATCCGGGACGGCATCCTGCGTTCCCTGCGCCTCCTGCCCCTGCTCCCCGAGAGGGATCGGGCTCGGCTCGCGGACGTCGGAAGCGGAGCGGGCTTCCCGGGGATCCCCCTGAAGATCGCGAGGCCCGGCCTCGACGTCACCCTGATCGAGGCCTCGAGACGGAAGGCCTCGTTCCTCCTGCACGCCATCCGCCTTCTTGGACTAGAGGGAAACTCGTGTTTGAGGGTCAGGGTCGAGGCCCTGGGTGAGAAGTCAGGGATCCTCGGCAGCTTCGACGCCGTGACGGCGAGGGCCCTCGCCCCCTTGCCCGAAGCCGTTGCCCTCCTCACACCGCTGCTTGCCCATGGTGGCATCCTCATTGTTCCGCAGGGAAAGGGGCCATGGTCTCATGATATACCTGCTGGATTGCGTGTTAAACTCATTGAATTAATTGAACTGAAACCCACGTTACTTTTGCCGCCAGAGACCGTCGCGATCCTCAGACGGGCCGATGTTTCACGTGAAACATTTCCATCCAGCTGATTTTTTTGACTTGGATGGCTAGCCGAGGTATGGTAAGCTCCGCCGGACTGGGCCAGCAGCTTTCGCCACGTGGCAGGGGTGGGTGTAGCGGGGAAGGCGGAGTTGGGGCGCGTCATCGCCGTCGCGAACCAGAAGGGGGGGGTCGGGAAGACAACGACAGCGATCAACCTATCGGCTTCCCTTGCGGCTGCCGAGAAACAGACCCTGCTCGTTGACGTTGACCCGCAGGCGAATAGCACGTCCGGTGTGGGAATCCCCAAGGACTTCGTGGGGCCAAGCTCCTACGAGGTCATGATGGGGGTCTCCAGAGCAAGGGATGGGATCCAGAAGACTGCCCTCCAAGCCCTCAAGATCCTCCCCTCCAGAACCGATCTCATCGGCGCAGAGGTCGAGCTGGTCGCGAGGCCGGGCCGCGAGTCGCTCCTGAAGCAGGCGCTCGCCGACGTCGTCCCGGAGTTCGACTTCATCCTGCTGGATTGTCCCCCTTCCCTCGGCCTCCTCACGGTAAACGCCCTCACGGCTGCACACTCGGTCCTCATCCCGATCCAGTGCGAGTACTACGCGCTCGAGGGTTTGAGCCATCTCCTGGAGACGGTCCGCCTTATCCGGAGGACCCTGAACCCGGAACTGGCCATCGAGGGGGGCCTGCTCACCATGTTCGACGGACGGCTGAACCTCGCCCGGGTGTTCACCACCGTCGTCCCGCGGAGCATCCGCCTGGGCGAGGCCCCGAGCTTCGGACAGCCGATTCTTCTCTACGATATCCGTTCCGCGGGCGCAGAGTCCTACCTGAGGCTCGCCAAGGAGGTAATTGATGGCCCAGCGCCAAGCTCTCGGTCGGGGTCTTGAGGCTCTCATCCCCGCCGCCGTTCAGGAGGAGCGGGGGATCAAGCAGATCCCTCTCGATGCGATCAGATCTTCAGCCCATCAGCCAAGAAAAGTCTTTGATGACAATAAGTTAAAAGAACTTTCCGCATCCATCCGGTCCCATGGGGTTCTTGCCCCGATCATCCTACGCCAAACGCAGGACGGGTATGAGCTTGTGGCAGGAGAGCGCCGTTTCCGCGCGGCCAGGATGGCCGGAATCCCCAGCATCCCGGCTATCATCAAAGAGGTCAGTGACGGCGAGATGCTGGAGCTGGGCCTCATCGAGAACGTCCAGCGCGAGGACCTGAACCCCATCGAGGAGGCCGACGTCTACCGCAGGCTCACCGAGGAATTCGGACTCAGCCAGGATGAGGTGGCGCGCCGCGTGGGGCGCGACCGCTCCTCGGTCGCGAACGCCCTCCGTCTCCTCCGCCTGCC
>JACPAU010000297.1 GCA_016180705.1 Candidatus Methylomirabilota bacterium | reverse complement strand
GACCGCGTACCTCAAGGCGCACTACCCGGTGGAGTTCATGGCGGCGCTGCTCACGTCGGAAATGGCGGACACCGACAAGATCGTGAAGTACATCGAGGAATGCCGCTCGATGGGCATCACGGTCCTGCCTCCCGACGTGAACGAGTCCGGCAGCAGCTTCAAGGTCGTCGGGGACAAGATCCGCTTCGGCCTCGTGGCGGTGAAGAACGTGGGGGACCTGGCCATCCACTCGATCCTGGAGTCCCGGACGGCCAAGGGCAAATTCAAGAGCCTCTACGACTTCTGCGGGCGCGTGGACCTCCGCCTGGTCAACAAGCGGGTGCTCGAGAGCCTCATCAAGTGCGGGGCCTTCGACTCGCTCGGCGCGCGGCGGGCGCAACTCATGGCCATCGTGGATGCAGCGATGGAGGCGGCCTCCTCCGCCCAGCGGGACCGGGCGCAGGGGCAGGTCTCCCTCCTCGAGGTGTTCGAGGCGGCCGGGGCCCCCGCGATGACCTCCCCGACCCTGCCCGACGTCCCCGAATGGTCCCGGACGCAACTGCTGGCGGCGGAGCGGGAGACGCTGGGCTTCTACATCACGGGGCACCCGCTGGCTGAGTACGAGGCGGTGACGCGACGCCTCAACCTGGCCCGGATCGATTCACTGACGGGGTTCAAGGACAAGGAGACGGTCCGGGTGTGCGGGATCGTGAGCGCCGTCAAGGAGATCTCGACCAAGAACGGGGACCGGATGGCCTTCGTCACCGTCGAGGACCAGACCGGGTCCGTGGAGACCGTGGTCTTCCCGGACCTCTACCGGGCCAAGATGCTCCACCTGGTCAAGGAGACCGCCGTCCTGGTGACGGGGCAGGTGGACATCACGGAGGATGCGGCCAAACTGCTCCTGAGCGACGTGGAGCCTCTCGAGAAGTACCGGGGCACGGCCCCGCGCGCCGTCCGCCTGACCGTGGCCGGGCCCGCCGCGACCCCGGAGGCCCTCCGGCGCCTGCGCGACCTGGTCGCGAAGCACCCGGGACCCATCCCCCTGACGCTCTCCCTGGAAGTGCCCGGCGGCCCGCGCCGCCGGCCTGGAGGAGGCGGCCATGTTCGCCCTCGATTTCGAGCGCCCCGTCCTGGAGCTCGAGGCGAAACTCAAGGAACTCCAGGAGATGTCCACCGTCGGGAAGGTGGACTTCTCCGACGAGATCCGGCGCCTCGAGAAGAAGATCGCGAAGCTCCAGACCGATACCCTCGCGAAACTGACCCCGTGGCAGCGCTGCCAGATCGCCCGCCATCCCAACCGCCCTTTCACGATGGACTACATCAAGGCCTTCATCACCGATTTCGTGGAAATCCACGGGGACCGGGCCTTCGCCGACGACAAGGCGGTCATCGCCGGGCTGGGCCGCCTGAACGGGATCGCGGTGGTGGTCATCGGCCAGCAGAAGGGGCGGGACACGAAAGAGAAGATCCTGCGCAACTTCGCCATGGCCCACCCCGAGGGCTACCGCAAGGCCCTGCGGGCGATGAAGCTGGCGGAGAAGTTCGGCAAGCCGGTTGTCTCCTTCGTGGACACGCCGGGCGCCTACCCGGGCCTGGGGGCCGAGGAGCGCGGCCAGGCCGAGGCCATCGCCCGCAACCTGCGCGAGATGGCGGAACTCCGGGTGCCGGTCCTGGTGGCGGTGACGGGGGAGGGGGGAAGCGGCGGCGCCCTCGGCATCAGCGTCGGGGACAGCATCCTGATGCTGGAGTATGCCATCTACTCGGTCATCTCCCCGGAGGGGTGCGCCAGCATCCTCTGGCGCGACACGGCCAAGGCCCCGGATGCGGCGGAGGCGCTCGGGCTCACGGCCCAGACCCTGAAGCGGCTGGAACTCATTGACGAGATCGTGCCGGAGCCGGTCGGCGGGGCCCATCGGAACCCGGCCGAGATGGTCGAAACATTACGGGAGGTGCTGACCCGGGAACTCCAGCGCCTCCGCCAGATCCCGATCGAGGACCTCCTGGAGCAGCGCTACCGGAAGTTCCGGCGGATGGGCGTCTTCGAGGAGGCCAAATAGACCGCGGAGCGCAGTGGGAGGAAAGATGCGCCTGGAGGGGAAGGCGGCCATCGTGACCGGGGCGGGACAGGGGATCGGGCGGACGACCGCCCTCGCGTTAGCCCGGGAGGGGGCGGACGTCCTGGTGGCGGAGGTCAACCCGGAGACCGGCCAGAAGACGGCCGGAGAGGTCCGGGCCCTGGGGCGCAAGGCGGTGGCGACCCGGACTGACGTGACGCGCCTCGACGACATCCGGGGCATGGTGGACACTGCCGTCACCACCTTCGGGCGCGTGGACATCCTGGTCAACAACGCCGGCATCCTGAAGGTCCAGGACATCTTCGCTCAGAACGAGGCGGACTGGGACCGGACCTTCGCCGTGAACGTGAAGGGGGTCTTCTTCTGCCTCCAGGAAGCGGCCCGGCGGATGCGGGAGCAGAAGAGCGGGGTCATTGTCAACATGGCCTCGATCGCGGGGCGGGGCGGGCGGCCGATCATGGTGGACTACGCCGCGACGAAAACCGCCGTCATCAGCATCACCCGCTCGGCTGCCCTCGCGTTGGCCCCCTACGGGATCCGCGTGAACGCGGTCTGCCCCGGCATCGTGGACACGGCGATGTGGGACCACATCGACGAGATCTGGGGGATGCAGATGCTGGGCCTGCCGAGGGGGGAGCAGCGGCGCCGGCGCCTCCAGGCGATTCCGCTCGGCCGCCTGGAGCAGCCCGAGGACGTGGCGAAGGCCATCGTTTTCCTCTGCTCGGACGAGGCCGACTACATCACCGGGCAGGCCCTCAACGTCTGCGGCGGCCTGGAGATGGACTGAGCCGGATGCGGGTGGCGGTCTGGCACGGCGGGGAGCACCTCAGCATCGAGGAGCGCCCGG
>JACPAU010000289.1:3708-5154 GCA_016180705.1 Candidatus Methylomirabilota bacterium | reverse complement strand
CGGGCCCGCACCCTATCCGTCCTCCCTGCCCTCCTCCTCCTCGCCGAAGGGCACCTCGCGCAGCGCGTCCTCCTCGTCCCGGACGAGGAGACTCACCTTTCGCTCCGCCTCCTCCAGGCGCGTCGTGCAGAGGCGGGTCAGGCGCACCCCTTCCTCGAACAGGCCGAGGGCCTCCTCCAGGGGCAGCTCCCCGCCCTCCAGGCGCGCCACGACCGCCTCAAGACGGGCGAGGGCCTCTTCGAACTTCAGCGTCGGTACCTCGGGCTCGGGGAGGGACATGGGGGGACCGGCCTCCCGCAGCGCCGGCTCGGGCTGGCGGCCCGGCGGCGCCGGCGGCGCGAAGAGCGGGACCTGGGAAGCGTCGTCCACCACCTCAGCCTCCCTCGGGCGGGAGGCTCGCCTCCTCGACCCGGCAGGCCAGGCTCCCGCGGTGCAGGAGGATGGAGACCGCCTGCCCGGGCCGGACCGCGGCGGCGTCCTTTACGATGCGCAGATCGGGCAGGAGGCGGGTGATGCTGTAGCCCCGCCCCAGGATGGCGAGGGGGCTCAGCGACTGGAGTCTGGCCGCCAGGGCGCGCAGCTCCCCGCCCCAGAGCTTCAGCCGGGTCCGGATAACTCCCCGGAGCGTCTCGGCGGCGACCGCGACGCGCTCCCGATGGCGGCGGATCCGCTCGACCGGGCTCAGCAGGGAGAGGTGCCGGGCCAGGTAGGTGAGGCGCTCGCGCCCCGCGCGGACCCGGTGCAACAGGGCCGACTCGAGGCGGCTCGCGAGGTCGTCCACGCGCTGCGCCAGTTCGGCCTTGTGGGCGACGACCAGCTCGGCCGCCGCGGACGGGGTGGGGGCCCGCACGTCCGCCACGAAGTCCGCGATGGTGACGTCGGTCTCGTGACCCACCGCCGAGACGACCGGGACCTTGGAAGCCGCGATGGCCCGGGCGACGATCTCCTCGTTGAAGGCCCAGAGGTCCTCGATGGACCCGCCCCCGCGCCCGACAATGAGGACGTCCAGATCCCCCCGGGCGTTCAAGACCCTGATGCCCTCCACGATCTCTTCGGCCGCGCCTTCCCCCTGGACGCGGGCCGGATAGATAACGATCTCGACGGTGGCGAAGCGCCGCTCGATGACGTTGAGCATGTCCCGGATGGCCGCGCCGCTCGGCGAGGTCACGATGCCGATCCGCCGGGGCAGTTTGGGAATCGGCCGCTTCCGGGCCGCCTCGAAGAGGCCCTCGGCGGCGAGACGGGCCTTCAGTTGCTCGAAGGCGAGCTGCAGCGCCCCGAGACCCTTCGGCTCTATGTGCTCCACATAGAGTTGATACTCGCCCCGGACCTCGTAGAGGCTGAGGGAGGCCCGGACCACGACCGTGAGCCCGTCCCCGGGCCGGAACTTGAGCGCCCGGTTGGCGTTCCGGAACATGACGGCCCGGATCTGGCTCGAGGCGTCCT
>JACPAU010000289.1:0-3620 GCA_016180705.1 Candidatus Methylomirabilota bacterium | reverse complement strand
TGAAGTACATGTGCCCGGACGCGTGGTGCTTGAAGTTGCTGACCTCGCCTTCGACCCAGAGGGAGGGATAGGTGGTCTCGAGGAGGGTCTTCAGTTCGGAGGTGAGGGCGCTGACCGTGTAAATATGCGGCGCGGCGGGCTCCATCAGCGCTGTTCTTAACACAGGGGGTACGGGAAGTCAAACCGATTCCCCGGATTCCCCAACCGAAAGACTTGGCCTCCGGCCCCCGGACGTGCTAGGGATGAGCGCCTGTGCGAAAGGAGAGCACGCGTGCTCAGGGGCGAAGAGCTAAAGGGGGCGGGGTTGGCGGTGGCCGCGACGGCTTGCTTCTCGGCAGGGGCGGTGCTGGTCCGGTTCGCCCAGGCCCTCTCGCCCTTCGAGGTCACCGCGTACCGGCTCCTGCTGGGCGCGGCGCTCGTAGGCGCCGCGGCGCGCATCCGGGGCCTCCCCCTGGCGCTCGAGGGGCGCCTCCGGCTCCAGGTCTTGGGAGTCGGCCTGGTCGCCGCGCTGCACTTCCTCACCTTCATCTCTTCCATCTACTACACGACGATCGCCCACGCGCTCACGCTCACCTACACCGCCCCGGCCATGGTGGCCGTCGCCTCGGGCCTCCTCTTCCGGGAGCGCCTCCGCGCTCGCCAGGCGCTCGGGATCGGCCTCGCGGTCGTCGGCATCGCGATCCTGGCCGGCTTCGAGCCCACCCTCACGGCGCGGATGCTCACGGGCGACCTGCTCGCCCTGGGGGCGGCCGCCTCGTTCGCCGCGTACTCCCTCCTGGGGCGGCAGCTGCGGGCGGCCCTCCCCCTCCTCCGGTACGTCTTCTGGCTCTATCTCACGGCGGGGCTGCTGACGCTGCCGCTGGCCGGCGCAACCCTCACCGCGCCCTACGCCTCCGGACCGCTCCTCGCCGTCGCCCTCCAGGCGCTCCTGCCTCTCGCCCTCGGCCACACCCTCTACAACGCCGCCGTCCGCCACCTCTCCCCCACCCTGGTCAGCCTGATCGCGAGCCAGGAGGTCACGGGGGGCGTCCTCCTCGGCTGGGTCCTCCTGGGCGAGGGAGTCACGCCCACGACCTTCGCGGGCATGGCGGTGACGCTGGCGGGCATCATCCTCGTGCTCCTCTAGGGCGCCGCCGCGCGGGCACGGCGCGGCCACTCTACGGACGGCCAGGGCTTTTCGGGCGCCGCCCCCCTCCTCCGCCCGATACCCAGACAGGGCTGCGTCGGGGGGCAGCGCCCGCGCCCTGGCCGCCCCGCCGGTCCCGACATTACTCAGGCGGCAAATCAACTGTGGGCACGATCGCAAGGGAGTTGCCGTCCAGGAGGAGGCGGACGGCGCCGTGCCGGTCGGTGCGGAAGACCCGAGCCCCCGCCCCCTGCAGGCGCGCCACGACCTCGGGATGGGGGTGACCGAAGCGGTTCCCGAACCCGACCTGGATGACCGCGACCGCCGGCCGGACGGCGTCGAGGAAAGGCGCCGTGCTGCTCGTCCGGCTCCCGTGGTGCGGCACCTTCAGGACGCGGACAGAAGGGAGGGGGCCGTTCGCAACGAGATGGCCTTCCGCCTCCTCCTCGATGTCCCCCGTGAGGAGCAGGCACGTCCCGCCGTGCTGGAGGAGCAGGACGACCGAATTGTTGTTCACGCGGGAGGCGCGGGAGCCCCGGCGGGGCGCGAACAAGCCGGGCGGCGGGTGCAGGACGGTGACGTCCGTGTCGGGCCCGAGGCGCCGCGTCGCCCCGGCGGCCACCGCGCGCAGGGGGCCCCGGCGGCCACCGCGCGCAGGGGGACGCCCCGCGCCCGCAGCGTCTCCACCAGGAAGCGGTAGGCCGGCGCCGCGGAGGGGATCCCCGACTCCCAGACCTCCGTGACCGGGAGGCGGCGGAGGACCGCCTGGAGCCCGTTCAGGTGGTCGGGCTGCGGGTGCGTGAGGACGACCAGGTCGAGGCGGGACCGCCACCGGGAGAGGACGTAGGGGACCACGATCCGGTCGCCCACGTCGAAGCGGTCGTCGTACACCCCGCCCCCGTCCACCAGCACCAGGCCCCGCCCCGGCGTCTCGACCAGGATGCTGTCCCCTTCCCCGACGTCGAGGAACGTGACCGTGAGGGCGGAGGCCGGCGACGGCCAGAGTTTCCAGGCGATCTGTCCGACGAGCGCGATGGCCAGCAGGCCTGCCAGCGCCGGGCGCCACCGCCCGAGGCCCCGGGCGACGAGCGCCACTACGAGTCCGTAGTAAGTCCCGATCATGGCCAGGGTCGGCGGATAGACCTGGAGCGTCGCCATCGGAAGGGCGGCGAAGAGGCGGGCCGTGCCGATCTCGGTCGCGGCCACGAGGCGCAGCAGGGCCGCCAGGCCCGGCAGGCCCGCAGGATGCAACGACAGGACGAGAGCCTCCAGCATCCCGAGCGCGGTGAGGACGCCGCTCAGGGGAACGATGAGGAGGTTGGCGAGGACCCCGCTCAAGGAGACGCGCTGGAAGTGGCGGGCCAGGATCGGGAGCGTCCCGAGCGTGGCCGCCGCCGAGACGGTGAGCGAGAGGACGAGCCAGCGCGCCGGCCGAGGGAGGCGGGCGAGGGGCGGGCGCTCCGCCACGGCCGCGATGGCCGCCGTCGCGGCGAAGGTGAGCTGGAAGCCGGCGTCGAAGAGGCTCAACGGGCTCACCGCGAGCAGGAGCAGGGCGGCCAGCCCCAGGCTGTTGAAGAGGTCGGTCTGGCGCTCCAGCATGAGGGCGAGGAGGACCGCGGCCGTCATGACCGCCGCCCGAACGACCGAGGCGCTCCCCCCCGCGAGGGCAGCGTAGAAGACGACGAGGAGGACGGCGGCCGCCGCGGAGGCCCGGGGTGGGACCCGCAGCACCCGCAGGAGCAGGAGGAAGGCGCCGGCCAGCAGGGAGACGTTGAGGCCCGAGATCGCGAGGATGTGGTAGGTCCCCGAGTCGCGGAACGCGGTGACGGTCGCGTCGGAGAGGCCCGAGCGGTCCCCGAGGACGATGGCCCTGAGGAGCGCGCCCTCCTCCCCGCCCACGGCCTCCTGGAGGCGGAGGAGCATCCGCCGCCGGAGGGCGGCCACGCCCCGCTCGACCCGGGCGCTGGGAAGCGGCTCGATGCGGAGGTCGGCCTGGGCCTCCCGGGCCCACCCCTCGAGGGCGATCCCCTGGGTCTGGCGGAAGCGGCGGTAGTCGAAGCCCCCGGGGTTGAGGGTCCCGCGGGGCCGCCGCAGGAGGAACGTCCCCTCCAGCCGGTCGCCGGCCCGGTACTCGCCCCGCGCTTCGTACAGGGACACGCGGACGCCGCCCGCCGCGCGCGAGGCGACCGGGCCGCAGGCGAGCCGTTCCGCCTCGAGGCGCAGGATGAGGCGGTCCGCGAACTCCGCGCCCGGGGCCTCCGGGATCGGCTCCTCGGGTGCCGCCGCGATGCGACCGGTCAGATGACAGCGGCGGGGCGTCCAGTCGGGTGGGAGGTAGGTCAGGTGCGCGGGATCGGGGGGATGCGCTACGGCCGCGTGGCGGAGGGCCCCGGTCAGGGCGAAGGCTGCGAGGAGGGCCAGGAGCGCTGCACGGGGCTGCCGGGCGCGCCACCAGAAGGCCGCGGCAATGAGGAGCACCACGAGGGCCGCGAGC
>JACPAU010000006.1 GCA_016180705.1 Candidatus Methylomirabilota bacterium | reverse complement strand
GTAGAAGCCGTCGGCGATGGCCGGCCCGATGGCGAACTGCGTCCCGGGAAAGAGCTCCTGGATCGCCGTCGCCATCAGATGGGCCGCGGAGTGGCGCAGGAGGGCCAGCGCCTCCGCGTGCTCCGGGATCACCGCCTCCACCCGGGCCCCCGGCGGGACCGGCGCCGCGAGGTCGCGCAGGGCCCCGTCCACCTTGACGGCCAGCACCCGCTCGAGGTGCGGGAACTCCGCCGCCCGCAGCAGGTCGCGGGCGGCACCCCCGGCCGCTGCCAGGCGCTCGGTGCCGTCCGGCAGGACGAGCACGGCCTCAGTGCGGTGCTTCACGCCCCATTCCCCTCGTCAAGACACGAATAGGGCACCGCGGAGCGCCGCGCCCTGAACCACCGGCGTCCGGTGAAGTGCCCTCGGGATGGTAGGCACGGGCGGTCTCGAACCGCCGACCTCTTGCGTGTCAAGCAAGCGCTCTCCCCCTGAGCTACGTGCCTCCATGCTCGCCGGGCCGCCCGGCCGGGCCGCCCGATCGTCACGGCGCCGCCGTCCGCCCCGACGCGGGTGCCGTGTTGTGCCACGCCTGGTGCCGAGGGTCGGAGTCGAACCGACACGGGCCGTGAGGCCCGGGGGATTTTAAGTCCCCTGCGTCTTCCAGTTCCGCCACCCCGGCCCGGAACGGTCCACCCGGCCGGCCCCCTCCGACCCGCGAGAAGATGGCTGGAGGCGGCGGGCGGACTCGAACCGCCGAATAAAGGTTTTGCAGACCTCTGCCTTAGCCACTTGGCTACGCCGCCCGGATCCGCTGCCCTGGAGCGGGAAACGGGATTTGAACCCGCGACCCTCGCCTTGGCAAGGCGATGCTCTACCACTGAGCTATTCCCGCGTGAGACCTTGGAAAATAGCAGACGCCGCCGCGCATTGTCAACCGCGCCCGGCCACGGACGCGCCCGCGCTCACGAGAGCCCGAGGGCGGCCGCCACCGCCTCCAGGGTGGGGGGGACGGCGGGCGGCGGGGGGGCGAGGCTGAGGGCGCGATCGGCGTCCTTCAGGCCGTGACCGGTCAGCACGCAGACGACCCGGACGTTCGCCGGGAGCCCCTCCTCCCGGTGGAATTTCCGGAGGCCGGCCACGGCCGCGGCGGAGGCAGGCTCGCAGAAGATCCCTTCCCGCCGCGGGATCTCGGCGTACGCCTCCAGGATCTCCGCGTCGGAGACCGCCCCGATCGCGCCCCCCGATTCCTCCGCCGCGGCGATCGCCGGCTGCCAGGAGGCCGGATCCCCGATCCGGATGGCGGAGGCGATGGTCTCGGGATCCTTGACCGGGTGGCCCAGGACGAGCGGCGCTGCCCCCTCCGCCTGCCAGCCCAACAGGCGCGGCAGGCGGCGCGCGCGACCCGCCTCCCGGTACTCCCGGAAACCGCGCCAGTAGGCGGTGATGTTCCCGGCGTTCCCCACGGGGATGCAGAGCAGGTCGGGCGCATCCCCGAGCAGGTCGCACACCTCGAAGGCCCCCGTCTTCTGGCCCTCGATCCGGTGGGGATTGATCGAGTTGACCAGGGCGACCGGGTGCGTGGCGGCCACCTCCTGGACGAGCTTGAGGGCGTCGTCGAAGTTCCCCTGGATCTGGAGGACGCGGGCGCCGTGGGCCACCGCCTGGGAGAGCTTCCCGAGGGCGACCTTCCCCTGGGGGACCAGGACGTAGGCGGCGCACCGCGCCGCCGCCGCGTAGGCGGCCGCCGAGGCGGAGGTGTTGCCGGTGGAGGCGCAGATGACCGCCCGCGACCCCCCCTCCACCGCCTTGCTCAGAGCCAGGGTCATCCCCCGATCCTTGAAGGAGCCGCTCGGGTTGGCCCCTTCCACCTTCAGGTAGACTTCCGCCCGGCAGCCCAACCAGGCCTCGAGCGCCCGCGCCCGCAGCAGGGGCGTGTTCCCCTCGCCAAGGGAGATGACGGGCGTCCGGTCGGTGACCGGCAAGAGCGCGCGGTAGCGCTGGATCAGGCTCGGCGTCATCGTGGAGTCACGGCTCCTCGACCCGGAGGCAGATGCTCGGCGCGCTCACCACGTCCAGGCGGTCGATCCCGGCGAGCGCGGCGCGCAGGTCCCCCTCCCGCGCCTCGTGGGTCATCATGACGATCGGGACAGCCTCCTGCTCGTGGCGCGTCTTCTGGATGACCGAGGCGATGCTCACGTTGTGCGCGCCGAGGACCCCGGAGACCTTGGAGAGGACCCCTGGCTTGTCGGCGACCATCACCCGCAGATAGTAGCGGGTCCGGATCTCCTCGAGCGGCTTGAGCGCCAACTCCCCCCGGTCGCCCGGGGGGGAGAATGTCGCCCGGCGGGAGGGGCGCTTCGCCAGGATGTTCGCGGCGATCTCGACGATGTCGCTCACCACGGCGCTGGCGGTGGGCATCTGCCCCGCCCCCCGGCCGTAGAACATCTGGGGGCCGGCCGCGTCCCCCACCAGGTACACCCCGTTGTAGACCCCCCGGACCGACGCCAGCAGGTGGTCCTCGGGCAGGAGCGTCGGGCTCACCCGCACCTCCAGCTCCCCGTCCGCCGCCTTGGCGATTGCGAGGAGTTTCACCACGTAGCCCAGCTCCCGGGCGTACCGGATGTCGGAGGGGTCTATGCCGGCGATCCCCTCCACCGGCACCTGCGCGAGGTCGATGAACGTGTTGTAGGCGATGGAGGCCAGGATCTGGAGCTTGTGGGCCGCGTCGTGTCCCCCCACGTCCAGGGTCGGGTCGGTCTCCGCGTACCCCTTGGCCTGGGCTTCCGCCAGCACCTCCGCGAAGGGGCGCCCCTGCTCCGTCATCCTGGTCAGGATGTAGTTGGCGGTCCCATTGATGATGCCGAGGAGCGACCGGATCCGGTTGGCCACCAGCCCGTCCCGGAGGACCCGGATGATCGGGATGCCCCCGCAGACCGCTGCCTCGAAGCCGAGGTCCAGCCCCCGTTCCGCTGCGGCCCGGTAGATCTCCAGGCCGTGGACGGCCAGGAGGGCCTTGTTGGCGGTCACCAGGTGCTTGCCCGCCTTGAGGGCCTCCAGGGCGTAGCGGCGGGCCTCGTCCGTCCCGCCGATCAGCTCCACCACGACCTGGATCGCGGGGTCCCGGATGACCTCCATCGGGTCCGCCGTGAGGAGGGCCGGGTCCACGGTGACCGGGGTGGGTGCGGTGGGGCGGCGGCGGGCGATCCGGCGGACCTCGAGGTGCGCGCCCAGTCGGGCGTCGATCATGGCCCCGTTGTCCTGGAGGAGCCGGACCACGCCGCTGCCCACCGTCCCCAGGCCTAGGATGCCGACGGCGATCGTCTTCACGGCGCGCCCCAGGACGCCGCGGCGGCGAAACCGCCCCGCCACGCTTCGGCCAGGGCCTCGACGGGCGCGCGGAGCGTGGCGCCCCCCGCCGTCAGGGTGAAGGTGGGTCCCCCGGTCGTGCCGAGGAGCGTGCAGGGCACGCCGTGCCTCCGGGCGAGGGCCTCCAGCGCGGGCCCCTGCCGCGGGCGGACCGAGACCACGATCCGGGACTGGCTCTCGCCGAAGAAGGCCGCCTCCGGCCGGAGCGCGCCGGGGAGGCTTCCGGAAAACCCGATCGGCTCCCCCTCCACGGGGATGCAGCACTCGGCCAGCGCCACCGCCAGCCCCCCCTCGCTGGTGTCGTGGGCGGAGCGGACGAGGCCGGACCGGATGGCGGCCCGGCAGGCCTCCTGCACCGCCCGCTCCCGCGCCAGATCGAGGGCAGGGGGCCGGCCCTCCTCCCGTCCGTGCAGGCGCTTCAGGTACTCGCTTCCCCCCAACTCGTCCCGCGTCTCCCCGAGGAGGTACACGAGATCGCCGGCTCCCTTGAACCATTGGGTGGTGGCGTGGCGGATGTCCTCCAGGAGCCCGAGCATCCCCACGATGGGGGTGGGAAAGATAGGTCGGCCCAGCGTCTCGTTGTAGAGGCTGACGTTGCCCCCCGTGACCGGCGTGCCGAGGGCCCGGCAGGCGTCCCCCATCCCCCGGACGACCTCCGCGAACTGCCACATCACTTCGGGCCGCGTGGGGTCACCGAAGTTCAGGCAGTTGGTCAGCGCGACCGGCTCCGCCCCGCCGCACGTCACGTTCCGTGCCGCCTCCGCCACCGCGATCATCCCTCCCACGTAGGGGTCCAGGAAGCAGTAGCGGCCGTTGCCGTCCGTCGAGAGGGCGAGGCCCCCCGGGTGACCCTTGACGCGCAGGACGACGGCGTCGGAGCCGGGCAGGACGACCGTATTGAGATAGAGCATGTGGTCGTACTGCCGCCAGATGTCGCGCTTGCAGGCGATGGCGGGCGAGGCGAGCAGGGCGGCGAGGGCCTCTCCCCAATCGCCCGGCGGCGGGAGGGTGGAGAGGTCGGCCTCCTGCAGGGCATCGAGCCAGGCGGGCCGCACGGCCGGCCGCCGGTAGGCCGGGGCCCCCTCGGCGAGCGCATTGGCCGGGATCTCGGCCACCACGCTGCCCCCGTCCAGGACGCGGAGCATCCCGTCGTCCGTGACGGTCCCGACGACGGCGGCGTCGAGGTCCCACTTGCCGAAGATCGCCCGGACGGTCTCCTCCGCCCCCCGCCGAACGACCACCAGCATCCGCTCCTGGGACTCGGAGAGCATCACCTCGTAGGGGCTCATCCCCTCCTCGCGCCGGGGGACACGGGTGAGGTCCAGCTCGATCCCGGTCCCGCCGCGGCTCGCCATCTCGCAGGAGGAGCAGGTGAGCCCGGCCGCCCCCATGTCCTGGATCCCGACCACCTCCCCGGTCGCCATGAGCTCGAGGCACGCCTCGATCAGCAGCTTCTCCCGGAAGGGGTCCCCCACCTGGACCGTGGGCCGCCGCTCTTCCGAGGTCTCGTCGAAGGTCTCGGAGGCCATCGTGGCCCCGTGGATCCCGTCCCGGCCGGTCTTCGCGCCGACGTAGATCACCGGGTTCCCCCGGCCGCCGGCCCGGGCAGTGAAGAGGCGGTCCGCGGCCGCGATTCCGAGGCAGAGGACGTTGACCAGGGGATTCTGCGCGTAGGACTCGCTGAAGGCCACTTCCCCGCCGACGGTCGGGACCCCCACGGCGTTCCCGTACCCCGCGATCCCGGCCACCACCCCCCCGAGCAGGTAGCGGCTCTTCCCCTGCGTGAGGGGGCCGAACCGGAGCGAGTCCAGGAGGCAGATCGGGCGGGCCCCCATGGTGAAGATGTCCCGGATGATCCCTCCCACCCCGGTCGCGGCCCCCTGGGTGGGTTCGATGAAGGAGGGGTGGTTGTGGCTCTCGATCTTGAAGACGGCGGCGAGGCCCGCCCCGATGTCCACCACCCCGGCGTTCTCCCCCGGCCCCTGCAGGATCCGGGGGCCCGCCGTCGGGAGGGTCTTCAGGTGCACCCGGCTCGACTTGTAGGAGCAGTGCTCCGACCACATCACGGAGAAAATGCCCAGTTCCGTGTACGTGGGCTCGCGCTGCAGGATCGCCCGGACGGCGGCGTACTCCTCCTCCGTGAGGCCGTGGGCGGCCACCACCTCCGGGCTCACGCGCGGCTCGGCGGGGAGCGTGCGGGGCATGGGGCTAGCCGGGGACGCGGGCGAGGAGGGCGTCGAAGAGGAGGCGGCCGTCCTCGGAGCCGAGGAGGCCCTCGGCGGCCCGCTCGGGGTGGGGCATGAGGCCGAGCACGTTGCCCTGCGCGTTGCAGATCCCGGCGATGTGCTCGGCCGACCCGTTGGGGTTCGCCTCCGGCGCCTGCGTGCCGTCCGGGGCGCAGTAGCGGAAGATCACCCGGCCTTCGCCGCCCAGACGGCGGAGCGTCTCGGCGTCGGCGTGGTAGCGCCCCTCCCCGTGGGAGATGGGCATGCGGAGGATCCGGCCCGGCGCGAGGGCGGCGGTGAAGGGGGTGGCCGTGGACTCGACGCGCAGGTGCACCCACTGGCACCGGTACTGGAGGGAGGCATTCCGCAGGAGCGCGCCGGGAAGCAGGCCGGCCTCGCAGAGGATCTGAAACCCGTTGCAGGAGCCGAGCACCAGGCCGCCCCGCTCGGCGAAGCGGATGACCGCGGGCATCACGGGGGAGAAGCGGGCGATGGCCCCGGCCCGGAGATAGTCCCCGTGGGCGAAGCCCCCCGGGAGGATCAGGCAGTCGAACCCCTCTACGCCGGTCGCCTTGTGCCAGACGACCTGCGCCTCGAATCCCATCACATCCCCGAGCATGTACTGGAAGTCCTGGTGACTCCAGGAGCCCGGGAAGACCAGGATCCCGAACCTCACGGGATCTCCTCCAGCTCGAAGCGGAAGTCCTCGATGACCGGGTTGGCCAGTAGCCGCCGGCACATCTCCTCGACCTGGGCGGCCGCCTTGGCCCGGTCGCTCTCCGTGAGGCGCAGGAGGACGAACTTCCCCACCCGGCAGTCCGCCACCCCGTCGAAGCCTAACGCCGCGAGCGCGCTGCGCACCGTGTCCCCCTGCGGATCCAGGATGCCCTGCTTCAGCGTGATGGTGACCCGGGCGCGCAGCATCGCTGGGGCTCCCCTCAGCCGCAGACCCGCCGGAGGACCTCGGCGTAGGCCTCCTCGACCCCTCCCAGGTCCCGGCGGAATCGGTCTTTGTCCAGCTTCTCCCGCGTCCCCTTGTCCCAGAGCCGGCAGCCGTCCGGCGTGATCTCGTCCCCGAGGAGGATCTCGCCCTTGTACCGCCCGAACTCCAGCTTGAAGTCCACCAGGAGGATGCCCCGTTGGTCGAAGAAGAACTCGTTCACCCGGAAGGCCCCGTCCCCGATGGCCTCCATCTCCGCGGCGGTGGCCAGGCGCAGCATCCGGACGTGATCGTCGTTGATCAGGGGATCCCCGAGGGCGTCGTCCTTGTAGTAGAACTCCAGCACCGGCTGCTCGAGGGCCTGGCCCTCCGGCAGGCCGAGGCGCTTGGCCAGGCTCCCGGCCACGACGTTGCGCATCACCACCTCGACCTTGATCATCTGCAGCCGCCGGACCAGCATTTCCCGGTCGGAGAGGACCTTCACGAAGTGGGTCCGGACGCCGTGCTCGGCCACGTACGAGAAGAGGGTCGCCGAGATCCGGGTGTTCATGCCCCCCTTCCCGACGATCGTCCCGCGCTTTTGCGCGTTGAAGGCCGTGGCGTCGTCCTTGAAGTGCTGGATGAGCAGGTCGGGGTCGTCGGTCTCGTAGAGGACCTTGGCCTTGCCCTCGTAGATCTTGGCCCGTCGCTCCATCCCCCTCGGCTCCTCCCTCGGTCTACTCGGTCTCCCTGTCCAGCAACCCCGCGCGCTCGAAGAGGGTCTCCACCTGCTCCCGGGTCGGCTCCGGGGCGAAGCAGGCGGTGAGTTCCGCCTCCGACAGGTGCCGACGGATAACGGGGTCCGCGGTGAGGCGGGCGGCGAAGTCGCCTCCCTCCTCCCACGTCCGCATGGCGTGTCCCTGGACCAGCCGGTAGGCCTCCTCCCGGGAGAGCCCCTTGTCGGTGAGCGCCAGGAGCACCCGTTCCGAGGCCACGAGCCCGGCGCTCCGCGTGAGGTTCGCCCGCATCCGCTCCGGGTGGACCCGGAGCCCCTCGATGATGCCGGTGAAGCGGTGCAGGAGGTAGTCGAGCAGGATGGTGCTGTCCGGGAGGATGATCCGCTCGACCGAGGAATGGCTGATGTCCCGCTCGTGCCAGAGGGCCACGTTCTCCAGGGCCGCGAAGGCGTTCGTCCGCAGCACCCGGGCGAGGCCGCAGATCTGCTCGCAGCCGACCGGGTTCCGCTTGTGGGGCATGGCAGAGGAGCCCTTCTGCCCCTCGGTGAAGGGCTCCTCTACCTCCCCGACCTCGGTCCGCTGCAGGTGGCGGATCTCCAGCGCGGCGTTCTCCAGCGCCGCCCCCGTGAGAGCCACGGCCAGCATGTACTGGGCGTGCCGGTCGCGGGGGACGATCTGGCTGGATACCGGCTCGGCCGTGAGCCCGAGCCGCTGGCAGACGAACTCCTCCACCGCCGGGGGGACGTGGGCGAAGGTCCCCACGGCACCCGAGACCTTCCCCACCGCCGCCGCCGCCCGCGCCGCGAGCAGCCGCTCCCGGTTCCGGCCCATCTCGGCGTACCAGCGGGCCACCTTGAGACCGAAGGTGATGGGCTCGGCGTGGACCCCGTGAGTCCGGCCCACCGTCCGGGTCTCCTTGTGGGCAAGAGCCAGGCGGCGTAGGGCGGCCCGCAGGGCGTCCAAACCCTCCAGGAGCAGGTCGGCCGCATCCCGCATCTGGACGGCGAGCGCCGTGTCCATCACGTCGGAGGAGGTGAGCCCCCGGTGGAGGTAGCGGGCCGCCGGCCCCACCCGCTCCGCCACGGCCGTGAGGAAGGCGATGACCTCGTGCTTGACTTCCCGCTCGACGGCCGCGACGCGCTCCGCGTCGTAGCCGGCCCGCTCCTGGATCGCCCGGAGCGCCTCGGCCGGGATCTCCCCCAGCTTCGCCCACGCCTCGCAGGCGAGCACCTCGATGCGGAGCCACAAATCGAACCGCGTCCGGTCCTCCCACAGGCGGGCCATCGCCGGGCGGCTGTAGCGGCCGATCACGCCCCCCTCCCGCCCGCGGGGCGGGCCCGGGCGGCGGCGGCGGCCGCCCCCACCGGGGCGCCCTGGACGCGGGCGAGCGGACCGATGGTCGTGAGGGTGTACCGCTCGCCGGCGAAGCAGGCCTGAGCCACGCGCTGGAAGCGCTCCGGGGTGACCTCTTCGATGCCCCGGATGATCGTGTCCACGCTGAAGGTCCGCCCGAAGTACATCTGCATCTTGGCCAGGCGGGTCATGCGGCTGGTGGTGCCCTCGAGGCCGAGCAGGAGGCTCCCCTTCAGCTGCTCCTTCGCCCGCCGGAACTCCTCCGCGCCGATCGGCTGCCCCGCGAGACGGGCGCACTCCTCTCGGATGCAGCCGATCACCTCCTCGAGGGCTTCCTCGCCGCACCCGGCGTAGACGACGAGCAGCCCGGCGTCCCGGAAGGAGGCGAGGTAGGAGTAGATCGAATAGACCAGGCCGCGCTTCTCCCGGACCTCCTGGAAGAGGCGGCTGGACATCCCGCCCCCCAGGACCGTGTTCACGAGGCTGAGCGCATACCGGTCCCGGTGGGCGTAGGGGAGCCCCTCCACCCCCAGGCACAGGTGGACCTGGGAGACCTCCCGCTCCTTGGCGAGCGTCGCCGGCCGGGCCACGGGAGTGAGCGGGGAGGCGGCGGCGGGAGCCAGGCCGTTCCAGCCCTCGAGGTGGGCCTCGAGGAGCCGGACGAGCCGGTCGTGGTCCAGGTGGCCGGCGGCGGCCAGGATGGTGCGGGACGGACGGTAGGAGGCGGCGAGGTACGCCCGGAGGGCGTCCCGGGTCAGTCCCCCCAACGTCTCGGGACGGCCGAGCACCGGGCGGCCCAGAGGGTGGTCCCCCCAGATGGCCTGGGTGAAGAGGTCGTGAACCTCATCGTCAGGGGTGTCCTCCACCATCCGGATCTCCTGGAGGATGACCCCGCGCTCCTTCTCCACGTCCTCAGGGTCCAGGCGGGGTCGGAGGAGCAGGTCGGTCAGGAGATCCACGGCGAGCGGCAGGTGCTCCGCGAGGACCTTGGCGTAGTAGCAGGTCTGCTCCCGGGAGGTGAAAGCGTCCAGCTTCCCCCCGACCGCCTCGATCTCCTGGGCGATGGCCTCGGCCGACCGGCGCTCCGTCCCCTTGAAGAGCATGTGCTCCAGGAAGTGGGAGATCCCGGCCTGGGACGCCTCCTCGTCCCGGGAGCCGACGCCGATCCAGACCCCCAGCGCCACGGACCGGACGGCGGGCATCCGCTCCGTCAGGACGGTGAGCCCGTTCGCCAGGACGGCCTTGCGGATCAGGGGGGAGCGGGGCATGGGGCTACCGCTTCTCGCGCTGTTGCTGGTCCCGGAGAACCTCCTTGCGGCTCAAGCGAACCTTGCCCGCCCGGTCAATCTCGATCACCTTCACGGTCACCTCTTCCCCCTCCTTCAGGACATCCTCCACCCGGACGATCCGCTTCTCCGCGATCTGGGAGATGTGCAGGAGCCCGTCGGTGCCGGGGAGGATCTCCACGAAGGCGCCGAAGTCGGTGATCTTCTTCACCTTGCCGGTGTAGACCCTCCCGACCTCCGGGACCTCGATGATCTTGTGCACGATGGCGAGGGCCTTCGCCGCGGCGGCCTCGTCGGCCGAGGCGATCTCGACCGTGCCGTCGTCGCTGATGTCGATCTTGACTCCCGTCTCCTCGATGATGCTTCGGATCATCTTCCCGCCCGGGCCGATAACCTCCCGGATCTTGTCCACGGGGATCTTGAAGGAAATGATCCGCGGCGCGTACGGGGAGATGTGGTCCCGGGGGCGGGCCAGGACCCGGTCCATCTCGTCCAGGACGTGCGCCCGGGCCGCCCGCGCACGCTCGAGCGCCTCCCCCATCAGGGCGGCCGTCACGCCGGCGATCTTGATGTCCATCTGCAGCGCCGTGAGCCCCCGCCGGGTCCCGGCCACCTTGAAGTCCATGTCGCCCAGGTGGTCCTCCAGGCCCATGATGTCGGTCAGGATGACGACCTTGTCCCCCTCCTTCACCAGGCCCATGGCCACGCCCCCCACGGCCGCGCGGATCGGGACGCCGGCGTCCATGAGGGCGAGGGAAGCCCCGCAGACGGTCGCCATGGAGGAGGAGCCGTTCGACTCCAGGATGTCGCTGACGATCCGCAGCGTGTAGGGGAAGTCCTCGGGCAGCGGCAGGGCCGTGAGGATCGCCCGCTCGGCCAGCGCCCCGTGGCCGATCTCCCGGCGGCCGGGACCCCGGAGGAAGCGGACCTCCCCCACGCTGAACGGGGGGAAGTTGTAGTGGAGCATGAACCGCTTGAACCCCTCCCCCTCGATGCTGTCCAGGCGCTGGACATCCTCGGAGGTCCCCAGGGTCGTGGTGACGAGCGCCTGCGTCTCCCCCCGGGTGAAGAGGGCGGAGCCGTGGGTCCGCGGCAGCAGCCCGACCGCGATCCGGATCGGGCGGACGGTATCCGGCGCGCGGCCGTCGGCCCGGATCCCCCGCTCCACGAGCGCCCGGCGCATCTCCTCCCGCTCCACTTTCTCCACCAGCTCCCGCACCTGGGCCAGCACGTCGGGTGGCTCCCCGGCGAACGCGGCCAGCGCCCGCTCCCGGATCTCGGCTAACTGGACGGTGCGCTCCTCCTTCCCGAGGGAGCCGGCTAACGCCCGGACCGGCTCGCGGTACGCCGCGCCCACCCGCTCGGCCAGGGCGGGGTCCGGCGCCGGCGCCGCGAAGCGCGCCTTGGGCTTGCCGCGGGCCTGCTGGAGCTCCTCCTGGATCCGGCAGAGGTCCGCCAGCGCCTTGTGCCCGACGGCGATGGCCTCGAGGACGGTCTCCTCCGGGACCTCCCGCGCCCCGGCCTCGACCATCATCACCCCCTCCCTGGTGCCGGCAACGACCACGTCCAGGTCGCTCCGCTCGAGCAGGGCGTAGGTGGGGTTCACGACGAACTGGCCGTCCACCCGGCCCACCCGCACGGCGCCGATGGGACCGAGGAAGGGGATCGGGGAGAGGGAGAGGGCGGCCGACGCGCCCACGATGGCCAGGACGTCGGGGTCGTTCTGCATGTCGGCGGACAGGACCGTGGCGATGATCTGGACGTCCTGGCGGTAGCCCTTGGGGAAGAGGGGGCGGATGGGGCGGTCGATGAGGCGGGAGGCCAGCGTCTCGGCGTCCCGGGGGCGCCCCTCCCGCTTGAAGAAGCCGCCGGGGATCTTCCCGGCCGCGTACGCGCGCTCCTGATAGTCCACCGTGAGCGGGAAGAAATCGATCCCTTCCCGGGCCTGCTTGGACGCCACGGCCGTCACCAGGACGACGGTGTCTCCGTAGCGGACCCAGACCGCCCCGTCGGCCTGGCGGGCCACGGAGCCGGTCGCGATGCTGAGAAGTCTGTCCCCGACGCGGGTCTCAACGTGATGATCCATGAGTCCTTTTCTTCCGCTGGCCGCGACCGGCCCGGGCCCCGCCAAGGGCCCCAGGATACTCGGACGGTCACGGCAGCCCGCGGACGGCTACCGGCGGATCCCCAAGCGCTCGATGAGTGCCCGGTACCGGCTGATGTCTTTACTCTTCAGGTAGTCGAGCAGCTTCCTCCGCCGGCCGACCATCTTGATGAGGCCCCGGCGGGAATGGTGGTCCTTCTTGTGCAGGGCCAGGTGCTCCGTGAGGTAGTTGATCCGGCCCGAGAGGAGGGCCACCTGGACCTCGGGCGATCCGGTGTCGCCCTCGTGGATCCGGAACTCCCCGATCAGCTCCCCCTTCTTGAGGGCCTCCTTGCCCATCTGACCTCTCCCCCTTTCCCCCGTGCGGCGGAAGCGGGGACCCCCCGGCCCGCCACGGCCCTCATACCCAGTGTTTTCGGGCACATACGCTAGCATAGAAGCGCCCGCCCTGTAAAGCCATTTCCGGGCGCCCGGCCGGGCCCCCCCTAGCCTGCCTCGGCCGCGAGCAGGCGCTCCGCGAACGCCACGTCCTGCCGCATCTGGGCGACTAACGCCGCCGCGTCCGGGAAGCGGATCTCGTCCCGGATCCGGTGCAGGAGGGCCACCGTCAGTTCCACGCCCGGCCCCACCTCGTCGCGGAGCGGGGGAAGAAAATGCACCTCGAGCCACCGGCGGGTGCCGCCGAACGTTGGGGCCACGCCGACGCTCATGACCGCCTTCCGCCACTCCCCCCGGCCCCGGGCCCGGCCGGCGTAGATCCCGTCCGGGAGCAGGACCTCGGCCCCGTCCAGGTTGGCCGTCGGGAAACCGAGCCCCTTCCCCCGCCCCGCCCCCACCTGCACCGTCCCCACCACCAGGTAGGGCCGGCCGAGGAAGGTCTGGGCCTCCCGGAGCTTCCCCTGCGCGAGGAGCTCCCTGATGAGGGACGAATGGACCGGGGTGCCCCCCACGGTCACCTCCGGAACGACCTCGACCCGGAACCCCAGGGCCGCCCCCAGCCGGAGGAGATCCTCCGGGCCGCCCGCCCGGTTGCGCCCGAAGCGGAAGTCGGCCCCGACGTGGACGGCCTCGACCCCCACCTGCCCCACCAGGACGTCGCGGACGAAAGCGTCGGGAGAGAGGGCCGCCAGCGCGGGCGTGAACGGGACCACGATCGTGAGCGCGATCCCCTGCTCCTCCAGGATCCGGGTCTTCAGCGGCGGAGGCGTGATGAGCCGGGGAGCCCGGGCGGGGGTGAGGACGGTGAGGGGGTGGTTGGCGAAGGTGAAGACGGCCGGCGTCGCCCGGCGGCCCGCCTGCGCCACCACGGTGCGGAGGATCGCCTGGTGCCCGAGGTGCACGCCGTCGAAGATCCCGATGCCGCAGGCGATCCGGGGGAAGGGCCGCTCCCGCAGGGCGGTGACGTCCGAGACCACCTGCATCGTCACGCGGTCCCGCTGAAGACCCGGACCGGGGTGAGGACGCTCCGCCGGGGATCGGTGCTCGGGAAATCGGCGGAGTCCAGGGCGGCCCGCGCCAACGAGAGAAGCTGCCGGCGGAACCCCAGGACCCGGACGAGGGCGCCCTTCCGGATCTCGGGGGGGAAGGCGACCACGGCCGCCGCCGGGATCGTCCCCCCGTGCAGGACCGCCGCAGTGGCCTCCGGGGCGACCCGGACGGCCGGCAGGTGGGCCAGCGCCTCGGCGACGGGGATCAGGGTCTCGTCGCCCCGCCCGCTCTCGACGCGCTCGGCCAGTTCGGTAAGCGTCAGGGCGTCCTTCAGCTCGAAGCGGCCGGAGCGGGTCCGGGTGAGGCGGGCCAGGTGGGCGCCGCAGGAGAGCACCCGCCCGATGTCGTCGCAGAGGCTCCGCGCGTACATGCCCTTCCCGCACCAGACCCAGAGGCCCACCTCGGGGGGGTCGAAGGCCGTACACTTGACGTCGTAGATCATGACGGTGACCGGGGCCCGCTCCACCACCTGCCCCCGGCGCGCCAGCCGATAGAGGCGCTCCCCCTGCACCTTCTTGGCCGAGAAGAGCGGCGGGACCTGCTGGATCTCCCCCTTGAAGCGCGCGAGCGTCGCCTCCAGCTCCTCCCGCGCGACGCCCGACCAGTCCGCTTCCGCCACCACCTTCCCCTCCGCGTCGAGGGTGTCCGTGGTCACCCCCAGGCGCATCGTGAGCTGGTACTCCTTGTCGGCCGCCATCAGGTACTGGGCGATCTTGGTGGCGCGGCCGAGGCAGATCGGCAGCACCCCGGTCCCCTGGGGGTCCAGCGTGCCGGTGTGCCCGACCCGGCGCATCCCGTAGAGCCGGCGGACGGCGTCCACCACGTCGTGGGAGGTCATCCCGGCCGACTTGTTGACGTTGAGGACCCCGCTCCGCTCCCGCCGGCCCGTCATCCCCGCTCCCTGCCCCGGCTCCTGGCGAGCTCCCGCTCCACCTCCGCCAACACCGCCTCCCGCACCGTCGCCAGCGTCCCGGGCACCTGGCAGCCGGCGGCGTTGCGGTGGCCCCCGCCCCCGAAGGCCGCCGCTACCGCCGGCACGTCCGTCCGCCCCCGCGATCGGAGGGACACCCGGATCCCGGTGTCGCCCAGGGCCTTGAAGAGGAGCGCCACCTCGACCCCGGCGATGGAGCGCGGGTAGTTGATGAACCCCTCCAGCACGTCCGGGCCGAGCCCCGGCTCGCTCAGGTCCGCCGCCGTCACCTCCAGCCAGGCGACCCGGCCGTCCCGGCTGAGCTGGAGCGTGCTGAGGCAGCGGGACAGGAGCCGCAGTTCCGCGGCGTCCCGCTGGTCGTACAGGCCCTCGGTGATCCGGGCCGGTTCGGCCCCCGCCTCGACCAGCGCCGCCGCCACCCGCAGCGCCTCCGGGGTGGTGTTCTTGTAGTGGAAGGAGCCGGTGTCGGTCAGCACCGCAGCGTAGAGGTTGGTCGCCACCGGGGGGGAGATCGCGTGTCCCAGGGCCCGCAGCAGGTGGAAGACCATCTCGCCCGCCGAGGAGGCCTCCGGGAGCACCCAGTTGAGGGTCCCGAAGCGGACGTTGGTCTTGTGGTGGTCCACGTTCAGGACGGGCACCGTGACCCCGGTGAGCAGCCCCCCCGTGCGCTCCGCGTCGCTGCAGTCCACCACCACGACGCAGTCCAGGCCCCCGGGCACGCGGTCGGCCCGCACCAACTCGGCGGCTCCGGGGAGGAAGCGGAGGGCCCGGGGGAGCGCGTCGGCATTGTAGGCCACCGCCGCCTTCCCCTGCTCCTGGAGCGCCAGCGTGCAGCCGAGCGCGGCGCCGAGGCAGTCCGCCTCCGGGTTCACGTGGGAGAGGACCGCCACCCGGTGGGCCCCCCGGAGCACCTCCACCATCCGGGGGAAATCATCCATCCTCGGGCTCCTCGGTGTCCGGCCGGAGCCCGCGGAGGAGACTGGCGATGCGCATCGCGTGGTCGAGGGTCCGGTCGCTGACGAAGACGAGGTCCGGGATGATCTTCAGGCGGAGGCGGCGGCCGAGCTCCCCCCGCAAAAACCCGCTCGCCGCCTTGAGCCCCTCGAGCGTCTGGTCCGTCCCGCCCCCCTCCGCCCGGCTCACCACGTAGACCCGCGCGGCCCGGAGGTCGGGGGTCACCGTGACGGCAGTGATCGTGACCATGCCGACCCGGGGATCTTTCACGGCCCGGAGCAGCAGCTCGCTCAGTTCCTCCCGGATCAGACCAACTGACGTCGCCTTGTATCTTACCCGTAAAGGTACCGGTGATAGAATGCGGTCCCAACCTGGACGTGACAGACCGATTCGCCTCCGGTCTCAGAAGACCGAAAGTGAGCGCGGGTCGTCACGTCCGCTCCCTGGACAGCCCGGACAGTCGCCAGGGCCCCCGAGCCCGCATCCGGCAAGGCCGGGCACTCAGGAGGAGGACCGCATGGTGACCCAGCCCGTGTTCGTTGGGATCGATGTGGCCAAGGCCTCGCTCGACGTCGCCGTCCACCCCACCGCCGAGCGCTGGACCGTGGAGCACACGGAGCGGGAGCTGGCCGGCCTCACCCGGCGCCTGACCGCTCTTCAGCCCGCCCTGGTGGTCCTCGAGGCCACGGGCGGCCTGGAGGGGCCCCTGGTCGGGGCGCTGGCGGCGGCCGGGCTCCCCGTCGTCGTGGTGAACCCCCGCCAGGTCCGCGACTTCGCGAAGGCGACCGGCCTCCTCGCGAAGACGGATGCCCTGGATGCCGCCGTGCTGGCCCACTTCGCGGCGGCGGTCCGGCCCACCCCCCGGCCCTTGCCCGATGCGGCCACCCAGACCCTGGCGGCCCTCGTGACCCGGCGCCGCCAGCTCGTGGAGATGCTCACCGCCGAGCGGAACCGGCTCGGGAGTGCCCCGCGAGCCCTCCGGGGGGAGATCCAGGCCCACATCACCTGGCTCAAGCGGCGGCTCGCCCGGCTCGATACCGACCTCGGCCAGGCGATCCGCACGAGTCCGGTGTGGCGGGTCCAGGAGGACCTCCTCCGGAGCGTCCCCGGGGTGGGGCCGGTGCTGTCGGCCACCCTGCTGGCGAGCCTCCCCGAACTCGGCACCTTGAACCGGAAGGCCATCGCCGCCCTGGTCGGCGTGGCGCCGCTCAACCGGGATAGCGGCACCCTCCGGGGCCGCCGGAGGGTCTGGGGGGGGCGGGCGGCGGTCCGGGCCGTCCTGTACATGGGGGCGCTGGTGGCGGTCCGCCATAACCCCGTCCTCCGGGCCTTCTACCAGCGGCTGCGCGCGGCGGGGAAGCTCCCCAAAGTGGCCCTGACCGCTTGCATGCGGAAGCTCCTCACGATCCTGAATGCGATGCTCAAGCATCAGACCCCCTGGAGCCCTGCGTATGCGCACTCGGCGTGAGAATTCTCTTGACACGGAAGACAGTCGCTCACTTTGTTCTCCGACCACGCTTCGCGTGGTGCCCGCGGCGGTCCTCAACGTACCAGGAGCGTACGCCTCCGGCCGCCTCCTCCCTCGGGCCTCGTGATGCTCGTCATTTGGCCCGGCACCACGGTGCTAGCCTGAGCATAGATCCAACTCGTTGGAATCCCGCTAGCCCCTCCGGTCCGGCCTGCGGCCGCTCGGCGGGTCGCAGCCTTTACGGGGCGAGGCGGATGCTGTCGGCGGTCTCGGGCCCCGGGCGCATCTCCGCCGGGAGGAGCCCCGCCTCCACAAGCATGTGGGCCAGGATGTCCCAGTACTCCTGGTCCGTGAGGCTGCCCGGGGCGTTCTGCGGCATCGCCGTCCGGATGAAGTTGAAGAGATTGCGCGCGGTGCCCATGCCGGCCAGGACTTCGCGGGTGAGTTCGGGGCCGACGGACCCGGGCAGGTGGCAGGCGAAACAGTACTGGACGTAGAGCGCCCGGCCGCGCGCGATCTGGCTCTGCGCCGTGGCGTCGGCTCCGGCCCCGTCGGAGGCCAGGGCCGCGACGAGCAGGACGAGCAGTCGGCCGGCCACGGCCCCCCGGCGCGTGACGGCGCGCCGGCCCCCGCTTCCCCGCACCGCGGAGGCCCCCCGGCTAGGCGACCTTGACCGGGTGCGGCACGGGGACGTTGTAGCCGTAGCCCTGGCGGTTCCACAGGATGCTGGCCGGCTGCGCGTTGCCCTTCTCGTCGGTGGCCCGCGTCGTGATCGTGTGCTCTCCCGGCGCGGCGTTCCACTCGAAGTCCCAGCGGACCCAGGCGCGGGGGATGTTGGGCTCGCGCAGGCGGGCCGGCCGCCAGGTGGCCCCCCGGTCCAGGCTGACCTCTACCTGGGTAACCCGGCCCACCGGGGACCACGCGAAGCCCCGGACGAGGTGCCGGCCAGGCGGGACGGTGCCCCCCCAGGGCAGCGCGACCGCGCTCTTGAGTGTCTGGAGGCGCAGCGGCGGCTTGTTCGGGAAGTCGGGGCCCTCCAGAATATAGGAGGTCGTGGTCGTCCGCACGTCGATCTTGCTGTCGCGCACCTCGATCCGGCCGACCCACTTGACGTTGTTGATCCCCACCCACCCGGGGACGACGGCCCGCACGGGGAAGCCGTGGTCCGCCGGGAGAGCCTCCCCGTTCATGGCATAGGCCAGCAGCGTGTCGTCCTCGAGGGCCTTCTCGACGGTGACGGGCCGGCTCACCTTCCCGTCGTCCAGCCCCTCGATCAGCACATTGAGAATGTCCTTCGGGGTGTCCCGCTTCAGGCCGGCCATGTCGAGGATGGCCCCGAGCGGGACACCGGTCCACTCGGCCACGCCGATGGCCCCGAATCGCCACTGGGTGCCCTGCCCGGTCCGGCCCATGAACTGGGCGAAGAAGCCCCGGCCGTTGCCTGCGCACTCGATGAAACAGATCACCGAGCGCGACGGCATCTTGAGGAGATCCTCGTAGGTGAGTTCGAGCGGCCGGTCCACCGCGTTCCCCTCCACCTTGAGCCGCCAGGTCCTCGCGTCGAGAACCGGCGTGGGGTGGTGGTTCCGGACGAAGAAGTGGCTTGGCGCCGTGAGGTAGCCCTGCAGGGCGTCGAGCCGGGTCTCCTGGTTCAGGCCGTGGTTGATGAAGATCTCGGGGGGCGCGGGCTTGACCAGCCCCTTAGGCTGCGCGGTCTGGGCGGAGACGACGTCGCCGGTCGGCGCCAGGGCGGCGGCCATCCCGCCGGCCCCAACGGCGACCAGGAACCCCCGGCGCGAGATCCCACAGGGCGCAGCCGCCTCAAGCTTCTTGAGCGGCGACTGGCTGTTCGTCCGCTTCCAGTCCATGGCTACCTCCTTCCGGTTGGCGCGGTCAGGGGGTCGTCCACGCATAGGATTCCCGACGAGGAACTTCACAACGATGCCAAGCACCTATCATGGCGCGCCAGGGACGTCAAGGCGAGCCGGCCGGGGCGCCGCCTCGGGCACGCTGTGCCAATATCCCTCGGCGCCCCGGCTCCAGCCTTGACAACCGGACGGAGGGGCTGGCATTGTAGCCTCTGGACGCAGCGGAGCGGGAGGCGAGGCCTCCTGCTTCTATCTCCGGCATTGGAGGCCAGGGAGGAGCGGCCATGGGGAGGCGGACGGGGGGAGTCGGCCGGCGGGGGGTCCTCGCCGCCGCATTCCTGCTCGTGACGGTCCCCGTCGCGGGGGCGCAGACGCCGAAGGCCGTCCCGGCGACCCCCGCCAAGCCGCCGCCCGCCAAGCCGGCCCCCGCCCGCCCCGCCCCGCGCGACGCCGCGGAGAAGGCCCAGGCCCATTACGAGCTGGGGGTCCTGTACCACGAGCGGCTCTTCGAGCACCTGGACAAGGCCATCGAGGAGTACCAGGCGGCGCTCAAGCTCAAGCCGGACCTCGCCGAGGCCCACTACCATCTGGGCCTCGCCTACCACACCAAGGCGAAGCTCACCACGGAGGACAAGGCGCTCTACCGGAAGGCGCTGGAGGAGTACCGGCTCTACTTGAGGTACAGCCCGAACGGAGAGCTGGCCAAGAGCGCCCAGAACAACATCAAGGCCGTGGAACCCCGCCTCCGCTAGCGTCCCTTCCGCCGCGCGCCCCGACGATGCCTGCCCCGCGCCTGCCCGACGCCGCCGCGCACACCGCCGCGATCCGGCGGATGTTCGCCGCCATCGCCCCGCGCTACGATCTCCTGAACCGGCTCCTCTCGTTCCGCCGCGACGTGGCCTGGCGGCGGGCGGCGGCCGCCGAGGCGGTCCTCCCACCCCGGGGTATGGCCCTCGATGTGGCCACGGGCACGGCCGACCTGGCCCTGGAGGTGGCCCGCCAGCACCCCGCGGCGGGACGCATCGTGGGGGTGGACCTCTGCGAGCCGATGGTGCGCCTCGGTCGGCGGAAGGCGGTGGGGCGGGAGCCCCGGGTGCTCCTCACGGCCGGTGCGGCGGAGGCCCTCCCCTTCCGGGCGGGGACGTTCGACGCGGTTCTGGTGGCCTTCGGGATCCGGAACGTGACGGACCGGGGCGTCGCGCTGGCCGAGATGCGCCGGGTCCTGCGGCCGGGGGGCCGTGCGATCGTCCTGGAGTTCTTCCGGCCCCGGGGCACGGTGTTCGCGGTCCTGTACCGCTTCTACAGCACGGTGCTCCTCCCGCGCATCGGGGGATGGATCTCGGGCGTCCCCGAGGCCTATGCCTACCTGCCGGCCTCGGTCGCCACCTTCCCGGAGCCGGGCGCCTTCGCCGAGGCGATGCGGGCGGCCGGGTTCGGGGCCGTCCGCTGGCGGGCGCTCACCGGCGGGATCGTCTGCATCCACGTGGGCCTGCGGGAGAGGGAGGCATGACGGTGGGCCCGCTTCAGCGCATTCGTCTCATCCTCGAGATGATCAAGTTCTCGCACACCGTCTTCGCCCTCCCCTTCGCACTCATGGGGGGGGTCCTGGCGGCCCGCGGGATCCCGGACGGGCAGACCCTCTTCTGGATCCTGGTGGCGATGGTGGGCGCCCGCAGCGGGGCGATGGGGATGAACCGGTACGCCGATCGGGACCTGGACGCCCTCAACCCCCGGACGCGGGAGCGCGCGCTCCCTCGGGGCGTCATCCGTCCCGGCCAGATCCTGGCGCTGGTCGCCGTTTCCTTCACCCTGCTCCTGCTCGCCGCCTACAACCTGAACCCCCTCTGCTTCGCCCTGGCCCCCTTCGCCATCGCGCTGCTCGTCGGGTACTCCTACACGAAGCGGTTCACCAGCCTCTCCCACCTGATCCTCGGCCTCTGCCTGGCCCTCGCCCCCATCGGCGCCTGGATCGCCGTGGCGGGGCGCCTGGAGGCGGCGCCGCTTCTGCTCGGAGGGGCGGTGGTGACCTGGGTGGCCGGATTTGACATCCTCTACGCGCTCGCGGATATCCCCTTCGACCGGGCGCACGGCCTCTTCTCGGTCCCGGCCCGCCTGGGGGAGCGGGGCGGGCTCGCCGTGAGCCTGCTCCTGCACGCCGTCACCCCCGTCCTCCTGGTGGCGGTCGGGGCCCTCCTCGGCCTCGGCGCCTGGTACTACGCCGGGGTCCTGTTCGTTCTCCTCCTGCTCGCGGTGGAGCACGCCATCGTCCACCGCCACGGGCTCTCCCGCCTCGACCTCGCCTTCTTCAACGTCAACGGCGTCCTCAGCATCGCGATCTTCCTCTTCACGCTCGTGGACCTCCTGCGATAGCCCGGAGCCGGTCCGGCCGCATGCGCCCCGCACCCCCTACCGGGGAAAAGCGGCCGCGGCCGCGATGCGCTGGATCTGGGCGAGATGGTGCGCCTCGTGCCAGGCTTGTAGCTTCACCCAACCGCCGAGGGTGAACCAGGCGCCGGTCGCGGGGTCCGGGGCCCGCAGCGCTTCCGGGTCGTCCCCCTGAAACGTGGAGAGTTCACTGCGAAAGCGGGCGTGCGCTTCCGCCAGCGCGCGTTCCAGGATTTCTCGGTTCCGGGCGGGGCCTGGCAGCAGGACGGACGGTGCCTCGAGGCGGCCGAAGGGATAGCGATCGAGGGCGGCGGTGTAGAGGCGTGTGCCGACGGGGATCTCCCGGGGGCTGAAGTCCCCCCGGATGAGCTTACGCGCCATCTTGCTCGACCCGACCTCGGCGAGGAGGAGGTGGTCCACCTGCTCCCCGATGCACCACGCTCGGGCCCCAGGGCGGAAGAGCCACTGGGCAGCCGTCAGGGAGTGGATCGACTCCAGGAGCTTCGCGCGAATCTCCTCTGCGAAGTTCCACGAGACCCGGAGCGCGGGGTGGAGGTCCCCAGGTGTGTGCATCGGTCGCCGCCTGCGGAGGAGCCCGCTCAGCCGACGTCTCGCCACGCGGAGGCGGGGACGGGACGGGCCGGCGCCCGGAGGGGGGAGTCGAGCCTCCCGTCGGGCGCGAAGGCCATCGGCACCGGCTGCGGGTCCAGGTCGAGGTCGCTCCGGCCGCACAGGTCGGGGACGAGGGCCTCCGAGACCAGCAGGTCCGAGAGGTGCAGGGTGTTCTTAATCCACGCCATCCGCAGGGCCTCGCGCGGCCGGCGCCGGTTCTGGTCGAGGGCGGCGGCGATGGCGTCCCGGTCGCTCGCAAAGGCAAGCGGGACCTTGCCCCGCTCCAGGAAGCCGCTCGTGAGGACGTTCGCGTAGGTGCTCGCCCGGTCGAGCCGCCGGACGAGCCGGTCGGTGGTGACGTCGGCGAGGCCCACGCCGATGGCGTTGCCGTGGGAGGCCTCCGTGACG
>JACPAU010000302.1 GCA_016180705.1 Candidatus Methylomirabilota bacterium | reverse complement strand
CTCTCGAGCGGGAGGCCCGGTGGGACGGGCAAGCAGGGACTGGTGGCGAGCAAGGCGCCGGCCGGGACGCGGCCGCGGCCATCGGGAAAGGTCCCGCGTCCGCCGGGGGACCGCTGGCGGGATCAGGGAAGCACCGCAGCGTCTTTCTTCCTCACTCCCTCGATCCGGGGATCCGTGACGAAAGGTCCACGCTCGCGAAGGGCCAGGGTCACGGTGTCGCCCTCATCCACCAGGAGGTCGATTTCTGCCGCCTGCTGCCCGAAGGTTGCCAGGATCGCCCCCTCTTCTGTCACCACGGTCAGCAGCAGTCGGTCCTGCTGCCGCTCCTTCCGCAAGGCCTTCCCTTCGACGAGTTCCGCCTTGCCCCCGAGGACACCCGGAAGGTAGAGCCCCGCAAGCCGTGGGACGAGCAGTGTGCCCGCCACGCCCACGGCCACCCCGAGAACAAAGACCCCGATCCACCATCGCCTCATGGCCCCGGCTCACGCACGAGGCGGCGGGTTGTCCTCACCCTTCTCCTGCTCCGGTGAGGATTTCTCTTTGCCCCGGATGAGCCGTTCCACCCGTTGGAGGACGTCGGCCGTCTTTTCCCGGGTCTTTTCCGTCACCGATTCCGTGGCGGAACTGAGGGATTCGACCTGACGGCGAAGATCCTGCGTCCCCCCGGCTCGCCTGTAGGCAAGCACCGCAATCACCAGGGCCAGCACGGCGATGAGAAACGTAACCGCTTCCACGACACTCACCTCCCGCTCTTCTCCACCCGAATCAATGCGTCTGCGCGTCGAGGAGGCTTGCGGGCTCCTTCAGGCCCCGCGGGCGCGACCGGGCGGACCACCTCTCGCCACGCCCACCTCTTCACCCTAGCCCAGGCCTGCGGCGCGCGTCAAGGCGGACGAGCGGCTCGCGGCCTCGGCGCTCGCCACTTTCCCTTTGACACCCGTGGCGCCAGCGTGCTACAAGAAGCCCGTCCTGTGATCTACGCTACCTGAGTCGTTTGTCCCGCCCGCCCGGCTGCGCCGCGGGCCGCCCGGGCCAGCCCGGAGCGGAGGGCCCAGGCGCGATGCACCACTTCCAGTACCGGGACGACGTCCTGCACTGCGAGGAGGTCCCCCTCCCCAGCATCGCCCGGGAGGTGGGGACCCCCTTCTACTGCTACAGCCACGCCACCCTGACCCGCCACTTCCGGGTCTTCGACGAAGCCTTCGCTCCCATCCCGCACCTCATCTGCTTCGCCCTCAAGGCCAACAGCAACCTCTCCATCCTGAAACTCTTCGGCACGATGGGGGGCGGGGCGGACGTCGTCTCCGGGGGGGAACTGTTCCGCGCGCTCAGGGCCGGCATCCCGCCCGACCGCATCGTGTACGCGGGGGTGGGGAAGTCGCGCGAGGAGATCGCCTACGCGCTGAAGTCCGACATCCTCATGTTCAACGTGGAGTCCTCGCAGGAGATGCAGGTCATCAGCGAGGTGGCGACCAACATGGGGGTGGACGCGCGTGTGGCCCTCCGGATCAACCCGGACGTGGACCCGAAGACGCACCCGTACATCTCCACGGGCCTGCGGAAGAGCAAGTTCGGCATCGACATCTCTCAGGCGGTGGAGGGGTATCAGCTGGCGCGGGCGCTCCCCCGGATCCGGGTCGTGGGGATCCACCAGCACATCGGCTCCCAGATCACCGAGGTGGGGCCCTTCGTGGACGCCCTGGGGAAGATCGCCGAGCTGACCCGGGAGCTGCGCGCGCTCGGCGTCGCGATCCGCTACGTGGACGTCCCGTCCTCCGGGACTTCGCCGAGGCCCTCATCGGGGTCGTGAAGGACCTGGAGTGCACGATCGTGCTGGAGCCCGGGCGGGTCATCGTGGGGAACGCGGGCATCCTGGTGACCCGGGTCCTCTACACCAAGGAGACCCCGAGCAAGCACTTCGTGGTGGTGGACGCCGGCATGAACGACCTCATCCGGCCCAGCCTCTACGGGTCCTACCACGCCATCCTTCCGGTCCGGCGGGCGGAGGGGGCTGCGACCCTCACGGCGGACGTGGTGGGGCCGATCTGCGAGTCGGGGGACTTCCTCGCGAAAGACCGGGAGCTGCCGGCGGTGCAGCCCGGCGACCTGCTGGCGGTGATGAGCGCGGGTGCCTACGGCTTCACCATGGCCTCGAACTACAACGCGCGGCCCCGGCTGCCGGAGATCCTGGGGAAGGGGGAGCAGTACCTGGTGATCCGGCGCCGGGAGACCTACGAGGACCTGATTCGCGGGGAGGAGATCCCCGAGGACCTCTAATACCAAAGACATGACTTGTGTGACAGCGGGTCCGGGTGGCGCCGGATGCCGCCCCCGGGCCCCCGTAGCGGAGGGGGGGCCCAGCGGCGCTTGGCCGATGGGGGGAACCACGGGAGGGTTCCCCGCCGGGGCCGGGGGCCGGGGCGGCGCCGGCGACAGGACCCGGACCTTGTCACTTTCATCCTGTCCTTTGTATTAGCCGGGGCACGGAGCGGCCCGCCGGCGAGACCGGCGGGCAGGAGGGGACGCCATGAAACGGTTCTTCCAGGGCTCGATCGTCGCGATGGTCACCCCCTTCCGGGACGGGGTGGTGGATAAGGCGAAGATCCGCGAGCAGGTCGAGTTCCACGTCAAGCACGGGACCGACGCCATCGTGCCCTGCGGGACGACGGGGGAGGCCCCGACCCTGAGCCCCGAGGAGCACAAGGAGGTGGTGGAGGAGACGATCAAGGCGGCGGCCGGGCGGGTGCCGGTCATCCCCGGGACGGGAACCAACAGCACCGCCAAGACGATCGCGCTCACCAAGCACGCCAAGGCGGCTGGCGCCGCCGCCGTGCTCATCGTGAACCCCTACTACAACAAGCCGACCCAGGCGGGTCTGACCGCTCACTTCCGGGCCATCGCCGCCGCCGTGGACATTCCGATCATCATGTACAACATCCCGGGGCGGACCGCCGTGAACATGCTCCCGGAGACGGTGGCCGAACTGGCGGAGCATCCGAACATCGTGGGGATCAAGGAGGCCACCGGCGACCTCGTGCAGATGACCCAGGACATCATTCTGTGCCGGGGCAAACTCTGCTTCCTCTCGGGAGACGACACCCTCACCCTCCCCCTGATGGCCGTGGGCGGCGCGGGCGTCATCTCCGTGGTGGCCAACATCGTCCCGGGCGACGTAGTGGCGATGACCCACGCCGCCCTCGAGGGGGACTGGAAGCGGGCCCAGGAGGCGCACCTGCGGCTCTTCCCCCTCTGCCAGGCCATGTTCTACGAGACCAACCCGATCTCCGTGAAGACCGCCATGAAGATCCTGCGGAAGCTGGAGAAGGCCCTCAAGGCCTACGGGCTCACGGTCTAGGGAGCGGCCGGGCCGGGAGGCGCCGATGGTAAGCCAGAAGATCCGGGCGGTCGTGACCGGCGCGGCAGGGAAGATGGGCGGCCGGATGGTCGCGCTCGTCCGGGAGGCGCCCGACTTCAGTCTCGTCGGGGCCACCGAGCGGGCAGGGCACCCGGCCCTCGGCCGGGACGCCGGGGAGGTCGCCGGCGCGGGCGCGGCAGGGGTGAAGGTGACCGATAACCTGGCGCCGCTCCTTCCCGGGGCGGACGTGGCCATTGACTTCACCGCCCCGGAGGCCTCGGTGGCCCACGTCCGGGCGGCCGCGGCCGCCGGGAAGGCGATCGTGGTCGGCACGACCGGCCTCGGCAAGGAGCATTTAGCCGAGATCCGGACGCAGGCCAACCGGGTCCCCTGCATCGTGTCGCCCAACATGAGCGTGGGGGTGAATGTCCTGTACCGCCTGCTGGCCGAGGCGGCGCGGCTGCTGGGGGACGACTACGACGTCGAGCTCTTCGAGGCCCACCATCACTTCAAGAAGGACGCTCCCAGCGGGACGGCCCTCAAGATGGCCCAGGTCCTGGCGGAGGCGCTCGGGCGGGACCTGGAGCGGGTCGCGATCTACGGGCGCAAGGGGATGGTGGGGGAGCGCCCCAAGCAGGAGATCGGCATCCACACGATCCGGGCCGGGGACATCGTGGGCGAGCACACGGTCGTCTTCGGTGGCATGGGGGAGCGGATCGAGATGACCCACCGGGCTCACAGCCGGGATAACTTCGGCCGGGGGGCGCTCCGTGCCGCCCGCTTCGCCGTGCGCGCCGCGCCCGGTCTCTACGACATGGGGGACGTCCTCGGCCTGAAGTAGTCCTGCCGCGCCTCCCCCGCACAAGGACCCGCATGCCCCCTTTCCGCCTCGCGGACCGCTTGAGCCGCCTCCCCCCGTACCTCTTCGCCGAGATCGATCGCCTGAAGCAGGAGGCCCTCCGGCGGGGGATGGACCTCATCAACCTCGGGATCGGGGACCCAGACCTGCCCACGCCCCCCCACATCGTCCGCCGTCTGGCCGCGGCCTCCGTGGACCCGAAGAACCACCAGTATCCCTCTTACGAGGGGCTCCTCGCGTTCCGGGAGGCCGCGGCGGCCTGGTACCAGCGGCGGTTCAGCGTCCGCCTCGACCCCGCCACCGAGGTCCTCACCCTGATCGGAAGCAAGGAGGGGATCGGCCACCTCCCACTGGCCTTCGTGAACCCGGGGGACGTGGTCCTGGTCCCGAGCCCCGGCTACCCGGTCTTCGAGGCCGGGGCCGTCTTCGCCGGCGGGACCCCGGTGGCCCTGCCACTGCGCCGGGAAACCGGCTACCTGGCGGACCTCCGGGCGGTTGCCCGGGAGGCGCTCGGGCGGGCGAAGGTCCTGTTCCTGAACTACCCCAACAACCCGACCGGCGCCACGGCCTTCCTGGAGTACTTCCGGGAGGCGGTCGCCTTCTCCCGCGAGCACGGCCTCATCCTCTGCCAC
>JACPAU010000301.1 GCA_016180705.1 Candidatus Methylomirabilota bacterium | reverse complement strand
TCGGAGGGGTAGAGGCTCTGGTCGGGATACATCTGCATGGCCTCGTTCATGTCGGCCGCCGCTTGCCAGCCGCTCACGTAGATGGCCTTGAGGCCGGCAGCCACCTCCTGGATCGCCTGATTCCCGGTGACCGCGCTCAGCACGGGCACGTACGGGTCCTCGTGGAGCAGCCGCCAGAGGCGCTGCGCGCCCAGCTTCGCCAGCGAATACTCGATCTCGACCGAGCCCCTGAGCCTGTAGACATCGGCCGCCGCATAGGGCCGCCGGATTCCGCGCCACCGCTCTCCCGCCCACTTCCGCTGCAGATCCTCAATGAAGGCTTTCTTGTCCATAGCGCGCTCCACACCTCCTCCCTTCCGCTGCCGCGCTGCCGTCACGCGGTCTGCCAGCGTCAGTCTATGGAATCCTCCACCACACCCATCTGGAACTCAGCGGGATGCCCCGCGCAATCGGGAAAATCCTGGAGACGAGGGGGGGGAAATCCCCGAAGAGCCGGGCCGTCCCACGCCCGGAGCCTCCCGGCATCCCCGAGGGGTCTGGCCACGGTACGTTCCGCAGCTGGACCGGAACCTGCCCGCGCCTGCGGGTCACGGGAGCGGCGAGGTGGGCAAGGGGGTAGGACGGGCCGGTGCCAGCCGGGGCATCCCCGCCGGGCGGACCAGGGGCGAGGTTCGCAGGGGAACCGGCTCCGCGTCCCTCCCGCGGGCGAGCATCCTGCCCGTGCAGGCGGGACAGAAGACATGCCCCTCCGGACGGAAGGCGCAGGCCGGGCAGCAGGCCTCCCCGCACTGCAGGCAGCCCAGGTCCTCGTGGGCAAAGGCGATGGCGCCCCCGCACTGACATCGTCCCCTCATCCGTGCCCTCCTCTGCCCCGCCTCAGCGGGCGGGTCGGAATTCCCGGTGCGAGATCCGGTGCTTCGCCAAGAGCCGGTGGAAGGTCCGGCGGGTCACCCCCGCGGCCACCGCGGCGCGGGAGATGTTTCCCCCCGTCTGCCGGAGGTACCGGGTCAGGGCCTCCCGCTCGAGGGCGGCGATCATCCGCTCCTTCGCCCGGGGGAACCCCTCCGGCCCATCGGGCGCCGCCGCTCCCTCCGGGCGCGCCGGCCAGGGGAGGCGGGGCGTCCCGAGCAGGCGCAGCATGAGATCGGCCGCGACCCCCCCCATCACCTCGGTGGCCTCCGGCTTGAGCTGCTCGAGGGTCCGGTGCACCTCCGGGTTGCCGGTCACGTCAATGACGACGTCCACCGGGCCGTCCCGAAGGAACTCCTTGTAGTCCGTCACGGTGGGGATCCCGAGCGCCCGGGCCCGCTCCACCCCCGGCGCGCGCTCGTTGATGTCCACGAGGCCCAGGAGCTGAACGGTCCGCTCCCCCGCGAGCAGGTCCAGGAGAGCCGTGCCGGCCCGCCCGCCGCCGACGATGATGACGCGCGTCACGACTCGAGCCCTCCCGTCGGCGCCGACCCCCGAGCCCTGGCGGCCGCCCGCATCTCCCCGCGGCGGCCTGATCCCGGACCGGCGCCAGCCCCCGGCCATCAGCCGACCGCCGGCGTCAGGACGAGCCTGCCCCAGATGGACAGGCCGAAGAGCGCCGCGGTGCAGGCGGCGCAGTAGACCGCTGCCTCCGGCGCGTAGGAGCACCTCGGGCAGCACGCCTGCCCGCACCCCAGGCATCCCAGGTCGTCGTAGGCGTCCCGCGGCCCCTCCAGAAACACGAAGGGCCACGGGGGCGTCTGCCCCCGTGGCCCGAACCGGCTAGCGCCGCTGCCTAGGCGCCGGCCGCGTCCGCCCGAGGGCAGACCCGGCTACGGCTACGACGACCTGGAACGTGGCAGGCGGCTGGTACATTCTGTAAAGCTCCTCGCGCCCCGGACAATAGGCCGAAATGCAGTATTGCTTCTCTAGCAGCGCCCGCCCCGCCCTGTCAAGGATTTTTTTCCGCCTTGCCGCCTTCCGCGGGCGCGTGGTATCAGAGTGACCGATGTCCGGGGCCGCACCAGACGCCATCGCGACGGCGCGCCGGCAGCTCGAGGCTGCCCTGGGCGGCCTCGTCCAGATGCTCACCCGGCTGCGCGCGGAGCACCGCAACGCCCTCCTGCCGCGGATCGGCCCCCACCTGGAGGCGGCCCGGCAGGCGGCCGAGCGGTTGGCCGCCCTCGAGGGGGCCGGCGGTCCGGGGGAGCGGAGGGGCCCGTGAGCGTCGCGACGCTGCTCGAGCAGTTCGCGGCTTCCGAGCGCAGGGTACTGGAACTGTACCGGCGCTTCGCCGAGCGGTTCGCCGCCGACCCCGAGACGGCCCGCCTCTGGCTGGAGATGTCCAACGTGGAGGCGGCCCACTTCGCCATCCTGCAGCTGGCGGCGGATATGGTACGGATGGGACGCGCCGGGACCCCGGAGCCGGAGCCGAGCGCGAGCCCGGCGCCGACCGAGGGGAGCCTCGCCGCCCTGGAGGGCCGAGCAGCGGGCGGGGCCCTCACGGCCGCCGAGGCGGTGCAGGCGGCCCTCACCCTGGAGCAGGAGGAACTCCCGCGGATCCGGCAGATCCTGGGAGCCCTCCCTTCCCCGGCCCGCGGCAGCGTGCTCGGCGGCATCGTCCAGAGCCTGCCGGCCCACTACTCGTGCCTCGGGCGACTGGCGGCGCGCGGCGGGGTGCCGGAGGCGGCCCGCGCTGCCCTGGCAGCCCTGGAAGAAGAGGCGCGACGGCTGGCCATCCCCACGTGAGGAGGAGCCATGCGGGAGGAGCGGCGGCGGGCGGCCCGGCACCCGGTGCCGGGGCAGGTGGAGGGGACGGTCACGGCCGAGATCGCCACGGCCCTCGTGGACGTGAGCGCCACCGGAGCCCTGGTGGAGCACGTGCACACGCTGCGCCCCGGGTCCGTCTACCGGGTCCGGTTCGTGGCGTCCGAGACCGCCGTGGATTTTACCTGCCGCGCGGTCCGCTCCTTCGTCGTCCGCACACAGCCCGCGGGGGGCAGCGAGACGGAGCTGGTCTACCGGACCGGGCTGGAGTTCATCGAGCCGGACGCGCGGGTGCTCGGCCGGCTCCTGGCGGTGGTCCGGGCGTAGGGGAAGGGCCGATGAAGGACGCGGTCAGCCGCTTCGTGGGACAGAAGGTGATCATCCACCTGGCGGCCAACTGGGCCGTGATCGGGACCGTGGCCGGGGTCGCGGGGGACACCGCCGAGGTCCGGGACGAGGCCGGGGTCTCCACCTTCGTCAATCTCGACCGGATCATCACCATCGAGCCCTACCGGGTGCAGGCCGGCACCGGACACTACATCTAATACAAACGGCAGAATCAGCGTGCCAACGTCCGGGTCCTGTCGCCGGCGCCGCCCCGGCCCCCGGCCCCTGTGGGGAACCCTCCCGTGGTTCCCCCCATCGGCCAAGCGCCGATGGGACCCCCCTCCGCTACGGGGGCCCTGGGCGGCATCCGGCGCCACCCGGACGCGGGGTCACACAATGATCTCGTTTCTATCAGCCGGGCCGGCGCTCCGCCACCGGGGGGCCGCTCGGCCGCCCCCGAGTCGTCCCCGCCCCTTCCCCCTCACCTTCCCCCTCCTCCACCAGGCCGAGCGCGACGAAGGTCCCCCGGTGCTTCGCATAGGCGGAG
>JACPAU010000005.1 GCA_016180705.1 Candidatus Methylomirabilota bacterium | reverse complement strand
CCCCTGGGGAACCCTCCCGTGGTTCCCCCCATCGGCCAAGAGCCGATGGGACCCCCCTCCGCTACGGGGGCCCTGGGCGGCATCCGGCGCCACCCGGACGCGGTGTCACACAATTTGTGGCGTTTGTATTAGGACTCGGCCGCGCGGAAGACGAGCGTAGCGTTTGTCCCGCCGAACCCGAACGAGTTCGAGAGCGCCACCCGGACGGAGGCCTCCCGGGGCTTGTTCGGCACGTAGTCCAGGTCGCAGTCCGGGTCTGGAGTCTCGTAGTTGATGGTCGGCGGGAGGATGCCGCGGCGAAGGGTCAGGACGGTCGCGACGGCCTCGATGCCGCCGGCGGCCCCCAGCAGGTGCCCGGTCATGGACTTCGTGCTGCTCACGGCCAGGCGGGAGGCGTGGGCGCCGAAGAGCCGCTTGATGGCCTGGGTCTCGTTGCGATCGTTGTAGGGGGTCGAGGTTCCGTGGGCGTTGATGTAGTCCACCTCGTCCGGCCGCACGCCCCCGTCCTCGAGCGCGGCCTGCATGGAGCGCACCGCCCCCTCCCCTTCCGGCGCGGGCGCGGTGATGTGATGGGCATCTGCCGACATCCCGTAGCCGATGACCTCGGCCAGGATCGGCGCCCCCCGGCGCACCGCGGTCTCGAGGGCCTCGAGGATGACGACCCCTGCCCCCTCCCCCATCACGAACCCGTCCCGGTCCTTGTCGAAGGGGCGGCTGGCCCGGGCCGGCTCGTCGTTGCGGGTCGAGAGGGCCCTCATCACGGCGAAGCCCGCGATCGTGAGGGGAACGATCACCGCCTCCGTCCCGCCCGCGATCATGACGTCCGCCTCCCCCCGCTGGATGATGCGGAAGGAATCGCCGATGGCGTGATTCCCGGTGGCGCAGGCCGTGGAGACGCACGAGTTGGGCCCCTTGGCGCCGTAGGCGATCGAGATCCAGCCGGACGCCAGGTTGGTGATGATGGACGGGATGAAGAAGGGGCTCACCCGCCCGGGTCCCCGCTCCAGCAGCCGCTTCTGCTCCTCCACCAGGATAGGGATGCCACCCATCCCCGTGCCGATGAGGACGCCCACCCGGCCCTGGTCCTCCTCGGTGACCTTCAGCTGGGCCCCCTCGACCGCCATTGCGGCGGCCGCGATGGCGTAGTGGATGAAGGTATCCATCTTCCGCGCGTCTTTCTTCTCAACCCAGTTGAGGGGGTCGAATCCCTTCACCTCGGCGGCGATCTGGCAGTCGAATCCGGTCGGATCGAACCGGGTGATCCGGCCCACCCCCGACACCCCGGCCTTGAGCGCCTCCCAGAAGGACTCCACGCCGGTGCCGATGGGCGAGACCGCCCCGAGACCCGTCACCACTACCCGTCGCTTCACAGCAGTCCCCTTCTCCGGCACCCCTGGCCGCCCGCCGGGAGCCGGGGGCCCCGGGGCGCCGCGCTACGTCCGGTCCTTGATGTACTGGACCGCGTCCCCGACCGTCTGGATCTTCTCCGCCTCCTCGTCGGGGATCTCCAGGCCGAACTCTTCCTCCAAGGCCATCACCAGCTCGACCGTGTCGAGGGAATCGGCCCCCAGATCGTCGATGAACTTGGCCTCGGGCCTGACCTGCGACTCCTCCACCCCGAGCTGCTCCATGATGATCTTTTTGACCTTCGCATCCACAGCCACGGTGTGCCTCACCTCCTCCCCGGGGTCGCGCCCTGCCGCGCGGTCACATCCAGAGCCCGCCGTTGACGTGAATGACCTGCCCGGTGATGTAGGCCGCCGCGTCGGAAGCCAGGAAGGCGACGACCTCGGCCACCTCCCCCGGGCTGCCGAACCGCCCCAGAGGGATCTGGGTCCGGTAGCCCTCTCGGGTCGCGGCGGGGAGGGCGGCCGTCATCTCCGTCTCGATGAAGCCCGGGGCCACGGCGTTCACCGTAATGCCCCGGGATGCCACCTCCCGCGCCGCCGCCTTGGTCAGGCCGATGAGGCCGGCCTTCGCCGCCACGTAGTTGGCCTGCCCCGCGTTGCCCATCACCCCCACCACCGACGTGACGTTGATGATCCGGCCCGCCCGCTGCTTCACCATCGCCCGGAGCGCCGCCCGCGTGCAGTGGAAGGCCCCGGTGAGGTTGACCGCGAGGACCGCATCCCAGTCTTCCGGCTTCATCCGCAGCAGAAGCGCGTCGCGGGCGATCCCCGCATTGTTCACGAGGATGTCGAGCCGGCCGAACTGGGTGAGGCAGGCCTCCACGAGCCGCTCGGCGTCGGCGGGGCGGCCCACGTCCGCCGCGGTCGCGACGACCTTGGCCCCCCCCTGGGCGAGCGTGGCGGCCGCGCGCTCTACCGCGGCCCCGTCGCGGGCACACAGCAGGAGGCCCGCGCCGGCCCCCGCCAGCCGCTCGGCCACCGCATACCCGATTCCCCGACTGGCCCCCGTGACGATGCCGGCGCGCCCGGCGAACGTCACCGCGCGCCCCCGACCGCCGCGGCCGCCGCCTCCAGGCCTGTCAGGTCCTCCACCGGGAACGTCCGCACCTCCGGGGCGATGCGCCGGATGAGCCCGGTGAGCACCTTCCCCGGCCCGACCTCGACGAAGGTCTCCACGCCCTCCCAGCGGAGTCGCTCGACGCCCTCCACCCACCGGATCGGCGCGGCCACCTGCCGGACCAGGGCCTCGGCCACCTCCGCCCCCTTCCGGATGGGCACGGCGTCCACGTTGGTCACCCAGGGCACCTGGAGGTCCCCCAGTGGAACCGTCGCGAGCACCTCCCGGAGCCGCGCCGCCGCCGGCTGCATGAGCCGGCAGTGAAACGGCGCGCTCACCGGCAGGGGGACGGCTCGCTTCGCGCCCCGCGCCTTGGCCAGCGCCACCGCGCGCTCCACGGCGGCCCGCTCCCCGGCGATCACGATCTGGTCCGGCGCATTGAGGTTGGCGACCTCCACCACCCCGGCGTCCGCCGCCTCGCCGCAGACGGCCTGCACGGCGGCGACCTCGAGACCGATCAGGGCGGCCATGGTCCCGACCCCCACCGCCACGGCCTCCTGCATGAACTCCCCGCGCTTGCGGACGAGCCGGACGGCGTGGGCGAAGTCGAGCGCCCCCGCCGCGACCAGGGCGCTGTACTCCCCCATGCTGTGGCCGGCGACGAAGTCCGGCCGGATGTTCCGCCGCGTGAGGCCGGCCAGCGCCGCCATGCTGGCCGTGAGGATCGCCGGCTGCGTGTTGGCCGTGAGGGCCAGCGCCTCCGCGGGGCCGTGAAAGCAGAGCGCCGCAAGGTCGAACCCGAGCGCCTCGCTCGCCTCGGCGAACCGGGCCGCCGCCTCCGGGAAGGCCTCGGCGAAGGCCCGCCCCATCCCGACAGCCTGGGAGCCCTGTCCCGGGAACACGAAGGCGATCCGGCCCCCCACCCCCCCTCTACCAGGTGATCACGGCTGACCCCCAGGTGAGGCCGGCGCCGAAGGCCGCCATCAGCAGGGTCATCCCCGGCTGCACCCGCCCGGCCCGGACCGCCTCGTCCAGGGCCAGGGGGATCGAGGCGGCGGAGGTGTTCCCGTACCGGTCGATGTTGAGGACGACCTTCTCCTCCGGGAAGGCGAGCCGGCTCGCCAGGGCCCGGATGATGCGGAGGTTGGCCTGGTGGGGAACGAGGAGGTCGATGTCCGACGGCTCCAGCGCGTTCGCCTTCAGGGCGGTGATGCAGGCATCCTCCATGGCGCGGACCGCCAGCCGGAAGACCTCGTTGCCGCTCCGCATCTGGATGAGGTGCAGGCCTTCCTGGAGCACCCGCTCGCTCTGCGGGAAGCGCGAGCCGCCCCCCGGCGCAACCAGGAGCTGCCACGCGCTCCCGTCGGAGTACAAGTGCGTGGAGCGGATCCCGGAAGCCCCGTCCTGGGCCTGCAGGAGAACCGCCCCGGCACCGTCGCCGAAGAGCACGCAGGTGCTCCGGTCCTTCCAGTTCACGATCTTGCTCAGGCATTCGGCTCCCACCAGCAGGACCGTGCGGGCGGACCCCGCCCGGATCAGGCCGTCCGCTACGGCGAGGCCGTAGATAAAGCCGGAGCAGCCGGCCCCAATGTCGAAGGCCGCTGCCCGCCGGGCCCGCAGGGCCTCCTGGACCAGGCAGGCCGTGGCGGGGAGCGGGACCGCGGGCGTCACCGTGGCGACCATCAGGATGTCCACGTCCACCGGGTCCACCCCGGCCATGGCGAGCGCCCGGACCGCCGCGCCTTCCGCCAACGTCGCGGCGTCCTCCTGGGGGCCGCAGATGCGCCGCTCCGCGATCCCGGTCCGGGCCTGGATCCACTCGTCGCTGGTCTCCACCATCTTCGCGATGTCGCGGTTCGTCAGCACCCGGGCCGGTACCACCGATCCCGTCCCGATGATGCGGCTCCTGAGCATCCCGGACGCCTCCTCAGCTCTGGGCGACCCCGTCCCGGATGTTGTCCAGGACGCGGTTCTTCACGCAGTCGGCCGCCACCCGGTGCGCGTTGCGGATGGCCTTCGCGGAGGACCGGCCGTGGCTGATGATCGTGACCCCGTTCACCCCGAGCAACGGCGCTCCCCCGACCTCCGAGTAGTCGAGCCGCCGCTTCAGGCGCTGGAACGCCGGCCGCAGGAGGAGCGCCCCGGCCCGGCTCCGGAGGTCGGCGGCCGCCTCCTCCCGGATCAGGGCCATGATGGTCTCCGCCACGCTCTCACCGATCTTCAGGGCCACGTTCCCGGTGAACCCGTCGCAGACCACGACGTCGGCGTGCCCCTTGAAAACGTCCACCCCCTCCACGTTGCCGATGAACTCGATGTCGGGCTCCTCCTCCAGGGCCCGGAAGGACTCCTTGGTCAGCTCGTTCCCCTTGGTCTCCTCCTCGCCGATGGACAGGAGCCCGACCCGGGGCCGGGGCTTCCCCAGGGCCTGGCGCGCGTAGATGTTGCCCATGATGGCAAACTGCACCAGGTGCCGGGGCTTGCAGTCCACGTTGGCTCCGACGTCGAGCAGGATCGCGTGGCCGGCCAGCGTGGGGAGGACGGCGGCGATCGCCGGGCGCTCCACGCCCGGCAACGGGCCCAGGACCACCAGGGCGATGGCCATGACCGCGCCGGTGTTGCCGGCGCTGACCATGGCGTCCGCGTCCCCGCTCCGGACCAGGTCCACCGCCACCCGGATGGAGGAATCCTTCTTCTTCCGGAGGGCCGTTGACGGAGACTCGACCATCTCCACCACTTCCGAGGCGTGGTGAACCTTGATGGGGAGCCCCCGGACGTCGTGGCGCTCCAGGTGCTGCCGGATCTCTTCCTGGATCCCGACCAGGATCACGCCCAGGCCGAAGTCGCGGGCGGCGGCCACCGCCCCCTCCACGTTCACGGCAGGGCCGGCGTCGCCGCCCATCGCATCCAGCGCTATGCAAACGGGGGGCCGATCCTGCAGCCAGCGGGGGGCGATGTCCACGCCCTACGCCTCCTCCTTCGGGCGGACGGTCCGGCCGCGGTAGACCCCGCAGTGGGGACAAGCGCAATGGGGCCGTTTCGGCTCGTGACACTGGGGGCAGGGGACGAGGGTGGGAGCGCTCAGGGCATCGTGGGCCCGGCGCTTGCGGGTCCGGGCGTTGCTGTGGCGCCGTTTCGGCAGCGGCATGGTGGGTCTCGCTCCTTCCTAGGGCTCCCTCTTCAGCTGCTCGAGGATCGCGAACCGGGGATCGGCGGGCGGACCGGCGCAGGCGCAGGCCCCCTCGTTCCGGTTGGCCCCGCACCGGGGGCACAGGCCCTGGCAGTCCTCCCGGCAGAGGGGCTGAACCGGCAGGGCGAGCAGGAGGTTCTCGTGCAGGAGGGCGGTGAGGTCGAGGCGGCCCTGCGCCAGGAAGTCCGTGTCCAGGTCCTCGGGGCCGAGCTCCACCTCCTCCTCTGCTGACGGGGGAAGCGGCTCCTGGTAGAAGACGCTGAAGGGTTCCTTCACCGGCAAGGCGAAGGGCTCCGAGCAACGGCTGCAGATGAGGGAGAGGGTGCTGGCAACCTCGCCCTCGGCCAACACCCCCCCCTGCGTGCGGGTCAGCCTCAGGACCGCGTCGGCGTGAGCCTCGGTCGGCGGACCACCGTCCAGCAGGCGGAGCACCACCGGCTCGGCCCGGAGGGTCACCGTGAGTCCCTCCTGGGGGATCTCTGCTATTTCGATCAGCATCGTGCCGCCGCCGGCCCCAAAACTGCCGGATTATAGCGGCGCGCCTTCGGGCTGTCAAGGGAAAAGGCCCGGGAAACAGCGCGAAGAAACCTGACCCAAGTCCCTGCCAGCACAGGTTCGGAGATGCCCCTCCCCCAGGGCTCCTGGGCCGCCCGGAGGAGCCTCCGACCGGAATCCGGCCGGCGGCGGCAGTCCATGGTCCCGTTCGGGCAGTCGTCCCGTCCGCCGGTCAGGTCCGGCGGTCCTCCGAACGGTCGCCCGGGAACAGGTCCACCGCCGCGAAGAAGTAGGGAACCTCGATGGCCGCCGTCTCGGGGGAGTCGGAGCCGTGAACCGCGTTGCGCTCGATGCTCTCGGCCAGATCCCGGCGGATGGTGCCGGGCTCCGCCCTCGCCGGATCGGTGGCGCCCATGATCTGCCGGACGGCCGCGATCGCCCCGACCCCCTCCAGGACCATGACCACCACGGGGCCGGAGGACATGAAGCGCGTGAGGCTATCGAAGAAGGGGCGTCCCCGGTGGACGGCGTAGAACCCCTCCGCCTCTCCCTTCGTCAGGTGCACCATCCGGAGGCCACGGACAGCGAGTTTCGCGTGCTCGAAGCGCGCGATGACCTCTCCGATGAGCCCGCGCCGGACCGCGTCCGGCTTCACGATGGCCAGCGTCCTCTCGATGGACATCCCCCTTCCCCCCGCAGCAGCCTGAGAGCAGAAAGACCACCGGCCGATCCGACCGGTGGTCCCGCAGGCCGGGTCTCAAGGATTATCCACATTTAGCGGGCCGACTCAAGCGGAATCCGTCGGATTGTGCCCGAAATTGTGCCCGTGAGCTTCCGGGCGACCTCTTGGAGATCCCCGGGGCTCACGATGTGGTAGCGGTCAAAGACCTTGCGGGTGGTCAATGGTAAGCTCGTGATCGGGTACGGCGCGAACTCTCAGGTGGCTGACGTGTTCGAGTGACTCCGCCCAGTCCTTCAGCTCTTCCTGCCGGATACAGATACACCTCGGCGACACCTTCCGGGCTGGCGGCCCCTGGCCCCGGCGAATCTATGGTGCGGAGCCACTCCTCGGTCTTTCCGAGTAGCGCGGCGGCCTCTTTGATCGAGACCAAGCGAAAATCAGCGACATTCACCTCTGCCACCTCGTGACGCGTCCAGCGGGACAGGCGGGCAAAAAAAACCGGCTGCCCGAGGAAACTTCTCCTCGTTCAGCCGGCCCAGCCCGGTACTTCTTCAGGGAGCAGCCAGGATCAAGCCGAAGCGATCCGTACCTTGCCGCGATTGGAACCTACCGAAATCCGGCCCTATTTGTCAACAAGATTTTGGGTCCGCTCGGTCGCTTCTGGAACGCCTGCCTGCGGAGCTGCCTTGGCACGGGGATCACGTTCTCCGCGGCGGCGTCAAGAAGACCCCGTAACATCTCCGCGGCTTCGTGGCGCTCCTCGGCAGTGGCACCCTCCCGATCATAGCGCCTTGTTGCGACGTCTATGGCCTGCCAGACAGTCAGGCCTTGTTCTTCCGCGTGGGGAGCGTGGGCGAACTCCTGCTTTCCAACTTCAGGCGGTACAAAGCCCTTCTCGCCGGAAAGATCACGCCGCCGGTTCGCAGTATAGCGATCGCGCTTGGCGTGCTTCTGCTCGGCAGTCTTGTCCCCCCACCGCTTTCGCTTCCGGCGGCTCTTCGGCTTTACTAATTAGTTTCGGAGGAAGGATGTATGGGATCGAGCTCAGGCCGAGGCAACAACCTTCTTTTTGGGCCGGCCGGGGCGCCGAGGCCACAACTCAATGAAACGGGCAAGAGCACCCTTCTTCCACACTGGCCCTGAAGCCAGCTCCGCAATCGGCCTTGGGAAATTGCGAACGTGTGCAAGCTCAGAGGCTCGCTGCTTGGAGACCTTCAAGATCCCGGCCAACTCGGCAACACCGATCAGTTCAGGAATGTTCGGCTCCATGAGCTTCTTGTCCAAGTCTTTTAAGCTCTGGATCTCTGCTCCAGAAACCAGATAGTCATGCGACTTAATCCCCGCCGCCCGCAGGCTCGAGCCCAATGCGCGTAATCCCGACACTACCGCCCTAGCGGGCGAATCGGCCTTAACACAAAACCTTGCGGAGATGGCGCTGGCGCCATACGTAACAGACGGGTGATTGCGCTTAAGGGCCTCAAGAACCTCTTCGGCATCTTCCTCAGTGAGCGTCCGGCCAGGAACGCTCGCCTCAAAGTACACGCTCCACTCGGCCATCAGTCTTTCTCCTTCCGCTTAGCGGGCGGCCGGGGCCAAATAAATCCCTGCCGCTTGAGATCCGCCAAGACGGACGGCGTTCCAGATGCGATGCAAATTTTCTTAGTAGGGTCAGGCGGCACAAATCTCCTATGGCCCTTCTTCGTTAAACCGACTTGCCATCCCTGCTCCTTGGCCGCCTTCTCGATTTCGCGCATATTCATACTGCAATCATCCCTTGACCTTGTCAAGTAAAAACTTTACATAAAAGGGGACTTTGTCAAGGATTTTTGGTCAGATCTACTCGACGGTAGACGGGCCAGGCCGTCAGGGATTCGGCTCTTCGGCGGCGGGGAGCGACCCCCCGCCTAGGCCCGCAATTCCGCATCAGGACGGGATTTCCCTGATATCCTCTTTGAGGTGTGGGTCTATTGCTCTTCCGACGTTTCGTAATTCCTCCAGAGCTCTAGACCAGTCCCCAGATCCATGATGTGCAATGGGCAGCCGATGCTCCTGGCGCTCCTTCAACTTTCCGGCTTCCGCTGGTGTCTCAGGAATAAGTTTTAGCCAGTCCATACGACCATGCACCTTGGATCTGCCAGTCCTAGTCATGAACATCTGTCCCTTCAGGATCACCCGTCCCCTCGCTTGAAATTACCTCGCGAACTGTGCCATTTTCTGTGCCCGCGAGCACCCGGCACCGACCCGAATCTACCCTACTCCACCCCATGAGGCAAAGAAAAACCCCTCGGCAAGTCCGCAACTTACCGAGGGGTCCTCGTCTGCCAGTAGGCCGGTCCGACCGGTGGTCCCGAGGCGATCGCTCCGGCTAGCGGCGCCGGGCGGCCCCCCCGGAGGCCCGACGGCCTGCCGCCCGGACCGGGCGGCCGGGCCGGCGCCGGGCGGCGCGCCTCTGCAGGACAGCCGCCATCCCCTGCCCCATCTGGGCCGGGCTCTCGACGACCCGGACGCCACCGCGGCGCAGCGCCGCGATCTTCTCCGCCGCGGTCCCGGCGCCGCCCGCGAT
>JACPAU010000004.1 GCA_016180705.1 Candidatus Methylomirabilota bacterium | reverse complement strand
CGCAGGCCCCGCAGGGCTGCGGCCCCCCGTTTCCCTCCGGCCGCCTACCGCCCGGCGGCGCGGTACGCCAGATCCAGCAACTCCACCGGGTGGCCGGTCCGGATCGGCAGCCGGCGCTGGCGGAGCCCCATCGCGATCTGGAGGTTGCACCCCGGATTCCCACTCACCACCATCTCGGCCCCGGTCTCGGCGATCCGGTCCAGCTTCCGGTCCAGGTACCGGAGGGAGAGTTCCGGCTCCACCAGGTTGTAGATCCCGGCGCTGCCGCAGCAGAACTCCGACTCCTTCAGGTCCACCAGCCGGAGGCCCGGGATCCGCTTCAGGAGGGCCCGGGGCTCGGTCCGGACCTTCTGGCCGTGGACCAGGTGGCAGGCGTCGTGGTAGGTGACCGTGAGGCGCACGTCCCCCAGCCGGGCGTCCCCATCCAGGCCGACCAGGAACTGCGAGACGTCCCGCACCTTCTTGCTGAAGGCCGCCGCCCGGTCCCGCCAGGCGGCATCCTCCCGGAGCAGGTCGTGGTACTCCTTCATTACGGAGCCGCACCCGGCGGCATTCACGATCACGGCGTCCACGCCGGCCCGCTCGAACACCTCGATGGTCCGCCGGGCGAAGGCTTTGGCCGGCTCCAGTTCCCCCTCGTGGGCCTGGAGGGAGCCGCAGCAGCCCTGCTCCGGGGGCACCACCACCTCGCAGCCGCTTCGCGCCAGCACGCGCACCGTGGCCTCGTTGACCGCCCCGAACAGGACTCGCTGGACGCATCCCGTGAGCAGGCCCACCCGCGCCCGGCGGGGCCCCTGGGCGGGGGTCACTTCCGGGAGGGGGCGCGCCGCCGGGACCGCCCCGGGGGGCGGGAGGAGGGCGTCCATCATGGCCAGGCTGCGCGAGAGGGCCTTGAGCAGGCCCGTCCCCCGGAGGAGGGCCGGCACCCCGGTCCACTGGGAGAGGCGGACCAGGGCGAGCGCCCGCCGGGTCCGCTCCGGGTAGGGGAAGAGACTGAAGATGAACCGGCGCAGCCACCGCTCGGCGAGCGGCCGCGCGTAGTGCCGCTCGACCTGGCCTCGGGCGGCCTCCATCAGCGAGCCGAACTGGACCGAGGAAGGACAGGCGGTCTCGCAAGCGCGACAGAGGAGGCAGGAGTACATGTGCTTGACGAAGTTCGGGGTGAGGCCGATCTGCCCCTCCGAGGCGAGCCGGATGAGGTAGATCCGCCCCCGGGGGTTGTCCATCTCGTTGCCCAGGACGAGGTAGGTGGGGCAGGTGGGAAGGCAGAAGCCGCAGTGGATGCAGTCGAGGACCTTCTCCACCTCGGGCGCGTCGTGCCGGTCGAAGGCCGACGTGCGCCCGGTCGGCGTGGCCGCGGCGGTCGCCATGTCAGATCCCTCCCACGAAGCGACCCGGGTTCAGGATCCCCTTCGGGTCGAACTGCGCCTTGAGCCCCTGCATGAGGCGCAGGGCCTTCCCCACCGGCCCCCAGACGTCCACGCGGCGCTTGACGTCGAGCGGCGCCTCCAGCACCACCAGGTGCCCGCCCAGCTCGGCGGCCACGCCCCGGACCGTCTCCACGTAGTCGGCCGCCCGCTCCGGGGGGACGCCGCCCGCGTCCACCGAAAAGCGGACGATCCCCGGGCCGACCTCGGCCACCGCCTGGCACGCGAGGTGCCGCTGTCCGGCCAGGCCCTCCCCCCGGCTCATCAGCTCCGGGACCCGCGTGAGGGGGACGCTCCCCTTGAGGATGAGCGACCGGGGGGCGTCGGGGCCGGGAAACTCGCGGACCGCCTCCCAGCAGGCGCTGTGCGCGGCGCCGCGCAGGTGGTGATCGGCGGCGCTCCCGGCTCCCCGGCAGAACCGCGCGACGTCCGCCAGTTGCGCGTGGACCGCGTCCGGCACGCTCCCGATCATGACCGCGAGCCCGACCTGGCCGGGACTCCAGGGGACGTTCGCCGCCCGGGCCGCCGCGGCCGCGGCGGCAGCGCTCAGGAGTTCCACGGCGTGGGGGACCAGCGGCGAGCCCAGGATCTCCGCCGCGGCCGCTCCCGCCGCCTCGAGCGTGGGGAAGGCGGACAGGTGAGTCTCCTCGGTCGCGGGAAGGGGGTAGAGCCGGAAGGTGACCTCCGTCAGGATGCCCAGGGTCCCGAGGGACCCGACGTAGAGCTTGTTCATGTCGTAGCCGGTGACGTTCTTCACCACCTTGGCGCCGCCCTTCGTCACGGCCCCGTCGGCGTGGACGATCCGGACCGCGATCACCAGGTCCCGCGCGGTGCCGTACCGCAGGCGGCGGGGGCCGCTGGCGTTGGCGGCTAGGATCCCGCCGACGGTCGCCCGCGCCGCGGCGGCGGGGTCCAGCGCGATGAACTGCCCCTTCTGCGTGAGGTGCGCCTGCGCCGCGGCCAGGGTCATCCCGGCCTGGAGCGTCGCGGTCATGTCGCCGGGCTCGTAGTCCACCACCCGGTTCAGGCGGGCCAGCGAGAGCACGAGATCCAGGCGCCGGGGCGGATTCCCGAGGCCCGTCTTCGTCCCCCCGCCCCACGGGGCCACCGCCGCTTCCAGCCCGTGGGCCGCCGCGAGCAGCCGGCTCACCTCCTCCTCGCTGCCCGGCGCCGCCACGACGCCGGGGGTGAGGCCGTCCACCGCGAAAGGCGCCGCCGCCGGGCCGGTCCGCACGTGCTCGGCCCCCACGATCTCCTGGGCGCGTCTCGCCAGGCCCGCCGGATCCCCCATGGCTCCCTCCCGGGCCCCCCCTTGCCAATACAAACGACAGAATCAGAGTGACAGCGTCCGGGTCCTGGCGCCGGCGCCGCCCCGGCCCCCGGCCCCTTTGGGGAACCCTCCCGTGGTTCCCCCCCTCGGCCCAGCGCCGATGGGCCCCCCCTCCGCTACGGGGGCCCTGGGCGGCATCCGGCGCCGCCCGGACGCTGGGTCACACGACTCATCTCGTGTGTATTAGAACCGCTGGGCGAGCCCCATCACCTCGAGCCGGTGCGGCCGGTAGCGGAGCCCGTCCCGGCCCACGGCCCCGGCCTCGACGCAGCCCTTGGTAGTGGGGAAGATCTTGCCGGGGTTCAGGAGGCCGTCCGGGTTGAAGACCCGCTTGACCTTCAGCATGGCCTCCAGGTCCGCCGGGGTGTACATGAGGGGCATGTAATCCCGCTTCTCCCGGCCGACCCCGTGCTCCCCGGTGATGCTCCCGCCGAGCTCGATGCAGCGGCGCATGATCTTCGCCCCCATCTCCTCGGCCTTGTGCAGCTCCCCCTCGTTGCGGCCATCGTAGAGGATCAGGGGGTGGAGGTTGCCGTCCCCGGCGTGGAAGACGTTCGCCACCCGCAGCTTGTACTCGTCGCTGAACGCACCGATCTCCCGCAGGATCTGGGGGAGCTTGGTCCGGGGGATGACCGCGTCCTGCACGTAGTAGTCGGGGCTGATCTGCCCCATGGCGGCGAAGGCCGCCTTCCGCCCCTTCCAGAGGAGGAGTCGCTCCGCGTCGTCCTTCGCGATCCGGATCTCCCGGACCTTGTTCTGCTTCATCAGGCGGCTGACCGGGTCCACCAGGGCCTCCACCTCCGCCCGCGGCCCGTCCAATTCCACGAGCAGGACCGAGCCGGCGTCGGTCGGGTAGCCGGCCCGGACCCCTTTCTCCACCGCCTGGATGCTCAGGGTGTCCATCATCTCCACGCAGGCGGGGAGGATGCCGGCCGCCACGATGTCGGAGACCGTGTTGCTGGCGTCCTCGATGCTCTCGAAGACCCCCATCAGCGTCTTCACCGCCTCCGGCTTCCGGAGGATGCGGACGGTGATCTTCGTGCAGATGCCGAAGGTCCCCTCGGAGCCGACGAAGACCCCGGTCAGGTCGTAGCCGGGCGGGTCCAGCGCCTTGCCCCCGAACTCCACCACCTCCCCGTCCGGCAGGACGACCTCCAGGCCGACGACGTGGTTCACCGTGACGCCGTATTTCGGGGTGTGCACGCCGCCGGAGTTCTCCGCGATGTTCCCCCCGATGCTGCAGGCCGTCTGGCTGGCCGGGTCCGGCGCGTAGTAGAAGTTATCGCCGGCGATCTTGTTGCTCAGCCACACGTTGACCATGCCGGGCTGGACCACGGCGCGCTGGTTCGGAACGTCCACCTCGAGGATGTGGCTCATGCGGTTGAGCCCGACCATGACGCCCCCCTCGAGGGCCAATGCGCCGCCCGACAGCCCGGTGCCCGCCCCCCGGGCGACGAAGGGGACGCGCTCCCGGTGGCAGAGCCGGGCGACGGCCTCGACCTGCTCCCGGGTCCGTGGGAGGACCACCAGCTCCGGGCGGGCTTTGAAGATGGTCAGGCCGTCGCACTCGTACACCCGGAGCTCGTCCTCGTCGGTGATGACCCCGTCCTGTCCGACGACGGCCATGAGGGCCGCCGCCAGCTGCGCCTTCCGCTGCCGCTCCATGGCGTGCTCCTTCTCCCTGCTCCGCCAGGATGTCCGCGCGAGCCGCCTGTGATCGCCTCCGCCCGATTCGCGGGGGATCCCGCACGGGCCTCGGCTGCCAGAGGTGACGATGGGTCGGAGGAAGAACCGGGATGGAACGGAAGGATGCTATGCCGAAACCCCGGCCGCTGTCAACTGCCGCGACCAGACTCCCGGGCGCTCCGGGCGCCGGCCTCCCGGCGCGGGCCGGACTGGAGGGGGGGCGGGTTCAGCCGCTGGACTTCGAGCTTCACGAAGGCCGAGAGCTGGGCCTCCGTCGCCGCGTCCAGGTCGAGGAACTTCACCCCCATGCCGGCAGGGCTCATCCCGCCCGCCGTGCTGGCCGTCCAGACGATGACCCCGGAGAGCTCGAAGAGGCGGGGGACGCCGGGGACGATGAACTGGACCTGCAGCCGGTGCCCGGCCTCCACCGGCAGGTCGGTGCTCAGGAACATGCCGGTCTTGCTCAGGTTGAAGACGACCCCCTGGGACTGCCAGCGGCCCACCGTGTAGTTCACCGGGACGCCGAGGGGGACCCGGACGGTGGCCCGCTCCTTGCCCCCCCGGGGGTTCACCAGCCCCCCCACCCGGTAGACGATCTGGGCGAAGGCCGCGCGCTTGTCCTGGACCCCGACCGCCTCGAGGCCCCGGAGCTGCTCCGTCGCCTCCTCGATCTCCAGCCCCAGGAGCATGGCCAGGATCGGGGGATGGTACGGCGGCTTCAGGTGCCGGAGGTGCTCCAGGAAGTCGAACCCGTCCACGGGGGTCAGGTGCAGGTCGAGCACCAGGAGGTCCACCCGGTGCCCCTCCGCCTCCAGGACTTCGCGCCCCTTCATCCCGGTTGCCGCCGAGAGGACGCGGAAGCCCGCCTGCTTGAGCGCCTCCTCGACCGTCTCCCGGAAGAAGCGAGTCTCCTCCACCAGGAGGATCGTCTTGTCGGCGTAGCGCCCCTTCACGCGGCCTCCCCCCGGGCCGCTGGACCGGTGCCACGCACCGGCGCGAGCCCCTTCTCTTCCTCCTGGATCATCGCGACGAACGCCGCCACGAGCTCTGGGTCCAGCGTGCCGTCGCCGGCCCCGGCCCGGAGGATCGCGAAGGCCTCCTCCCGGCTGAGGCGCGGCCGGTAGGGGCGGTCGGTCACGAGGGCGTCGTACATGTCCACGATCCCCACGATGCGCGCGGTGATGGGGATCGTCTCGCCCCGGAGGCCGTCGGGATAGCCGCTCCCGTTGAACTTCTCGTGGTGGTGTCGGATGACGGGCAGGAGGTACCGGATGGACCGGAGCGGCTGGCAGATGCGCTCCCCCACCACCACGTGGATCTGCATCTGGGCGATCTCCTCCGGCGTCAGGCGACCGGCCTTGTTCAGGATGGCGTCCGGGACGCCGATCTTGCCGATGTCGTGGAGGATCCCCCCCTTCCAGAGGGACTCCTGGTGCTCGGCGGAGAGCGCGAGGCGCCGGCCGAGCTTCAGGGCGAGCGTCGCCACACGGAAGATGTGCCCCTCCGTGTACGGATCCTTCGCCTCGATCGCGTTGGCCAGGGCGAAGAGGACGTTCTCGGCGTTCTCGAGGCGGTCGTTCAGGCGCTTCACCCGCAGGAGGGACTTGACCCGGGCAAGCAGCTCGACCTTCCGGAAGGGCTTGGTGAGGAAGTCATCCGCGCCGACCTCGATGCCCCGCAGCTTGTCCTCCAGATCGCTCATGGAGGTCAGGAAGATGATCGGGATGAGCCGCGTGGCCTCGGTCCCCTTCAGGCGGCTGCAGACCTCGTAGCCGTTGAGCCCGGGCATGTTGATGTCCAGCAGGATCAGCTCCGGGACCTCCTCGGCCACCTTGGTCAACGCCTCCTCGCCCCCCTCGGCCAGCGTCACGGCGTAGCCCTCCGCCAGCAGGGCGGCGCGGAGGAGCTCCCGGGCCTGCGCGTTGTCGTCCACCACCAGGACGCGGCCCGCGAGCTCGGGTCTATCCACGAGGCGCCTCCGTCGCCGTCCCGCGCCGCTGGAGCAGCTCCCCGACGACCTGCCGGAGGATCCGCGGCGAGAACGGCTTGGCCAGGTACGCGTCGAAACCGGCCTGAAGGATCCGCTCGCGATCACGCTTCATCGCCAGGGCGGTCGTGGCCACGATGGGGATGTCCCGGGTCCGCCGGTCGGCGCGCAGCTGCCGCAGGAAGGCGACGCCGTCCGTCCCCCGGAGGGTGATGTCCAGCACGATCAGGGCCGGGAGGCCTCTCGCCAGCGAGACGCGGGCCTCGGGGGCCCCCTCCGCCTCCGCGACCTCGTACCCCGCCGCGCGGAGCACGTCCACCGCCAGGCGTCGGTTCAGGGCGTTGTCCTCCACCACGAGCACGCGGGAGGGAATCATCGGCTACTCCCCGCCCGGCTGCAGCGCCAGCGCGGCGCCCCCCGGGGCAGCCCCGGCCCCTTCGGGCCAGTGCGCAGGCGGGGGGAGGATCAGGAGGGGAAGGGCCCGGCTCTGCGGGTCCGCGGCGAGGCGCTGCACGAGCCGGAGGACCAGGGCGGAGGCGGTCACGTCCGCCACCAAGAGGTCCGGCCGCTCCCGCACCCCCGCTGCGACGAGCTCCTCCTCCGTTTCCGCCTCGAGGACCCGGTGGGCCCCGCCCGACAGGCCGGCCCGGACCGCCTGGGCGAAGCTGGGGTCATCCGCGGCCACGAGGACCGTGAGGGGCCGGCCGGTCGCCGGCAGGCCCCGCAGCGCGGCGAGGAGGGCCAGGGCAGCGCGGAGGGGGTCGGCGGCCTGCGCCCCGTCGGCCTCGAGGAGCAGGAGGGGGACCTCCTGCAGCGCGGCGCGGCTCCGGAGCTCCGCCAGGATCAGGCGCCCCTCGGCCCGGAACACCGTCGGGGCGCAGGCGACGAGGGTCGGGCCCACCTCCCGGCCGAAGTCCGCCAGTTCGGCCGGCGGGGCCAGCACGGCCGTCTCGAAGCCGGCGGAGAGGAGCGCCGACCGCAGGTTCGCCGTGGCTCCCCCCTCCTCGCCCAGCACAAGCGCACCCCCCTCGGTCCGCTCGGGCGCCGGGGGCGCCTCGAGGGCCTCCGGGGCGGCAGCCGCAGGGAGCGCCATCGGCGTGACCGGCGCCGTCCGGAGCCGGGGAGGTTGGGGGAGGCGGACGAGGAAGGTGCTCCCCCGCCCCACTTCGCTCTCCACCCAGATGCGGCCCCCGTGCAGTTCCACGAACTTCCGGGTCAGCGCGAGGCCGAGCCCGGTCCCCTCGACCGGCTGGCTGCCGTCAACCTGCACGAACTCCTCGAAGATCCGGTCCTGGTCTTCCCGCCGGATGCCGACCCCGGTGTCGGTGACCTCCACCTGGAGGCAGTCCCGGGGCCGGACCTCGCTGGCCCAATCCACGGCGACCTGGATCCGCCCGCCCGCCGGGGTGAACTTGATCGCATTCGAGAGGAGGTTGTACATGATCTGCTTGAAACGGCCGGGGTCGGCGGCGCAGGTGGTCACGTCGGGGGTGACCTGGAACTGGATCTCGATGTTCTTCTTGCCGGCCAGGGAGCGGACCATCGTGCGCAGGCTCTCCAGGGCGTCGGCCAGCGGGAAGGTCTCCGGGTACAGCTCCATCCGGCCGGACTCCACCTTCGCGAGGTCGAGGACCTCGTTGATCAGGCTCAGGAGGTGCTGGCCGCTGGTGGCGATATTCTCCAAGTAGGCCCGCTGCTCGGGCGTGAGGGAGCCGGCGCCCGGCTCCTTCAGGATCTCGGCGAAGCCCATGATGGCGTGCAGGGGGGTCCTGAGCTCGTGGGACATGTTGGCCAGGAACTCGGACTTGTGGAGGTTGGCCTGGGCCAGCTGCGCGTTGGCCCGCCGGAGCTGGAGCTGCTGGACCCGCAGGCGGATGTCCCGCTGGCGCAGCGAGTGGGTCATGGCGTTGAAGGCCTTGGTGAGCTGGCCCACCTCGTCGTCGCCCGCCAACGGGATCCGGCGGAAGATCCCCGAGGCCACGGTCCTGGTGGCGGTGAGCAGGTCCCGGATCGGATGGCTGATGCTGCGGTAGATGACGATCCCCGCCGCCATCGCGATGAGGAGGCTCGCGCCGAGGAGGAGGAAGGCCAGGTTCAGGACGCCCTGGACCCGCCGGTTCACCGCCCCCAGTTCCAGGAGCACCTCGGCGGCGATGGTGTCCGGCAGCGCCCGCTCGAGGAGGCCGGTCAGGTTGCTCAGGGCCACCCGGAAGGTGTTGAGCCGGCCCTCCTGTTCGCGCTGCAGCCAGAGCAGCCGCTCCCGCGCCCCCCGCAGGGCCCGGAGCCGCTCCAGGATGCGCCCGCCCACGATCTGCTCCTCCGGGCCGGCGACCCCCCGGTAGGTCCCGAGGGCTTTCTCGAAGGCCCCCTCGGCGCTGCCGAATTTCGCCTCGAAGGCCGGCTCGGGCCGCGCCAGGTGGGCCGTCATCGCGGCGCCCATGTCGGCCAGGGCCATCTGCATCTCGAAGGCGGACTGATAGCGCGTGAGGTCGGCCGAGGTGATCTGCTTCCCGGAGAAGAGGGCCCGGAGCCGCTCGAGGAAGTTGGGCTCGTGCCGGAGGGGATCCCCCAGGACCGGCTTGAGCCGCCGCTGGATGTTGGCCCCGACGAACCGGCTGAGCGCGACCAGCCGCTCCTGATAGCCCCGTGCGGTCTCCCCCTCCTGGAGGCGCAACTGCGCCACCTCCGACCCCAGAGACCGCAGCTCCTGCACGGTGGTGGTGAGTCCGGCGATCAGCCGCGCCTCCTCGGGGGTCCCGGTGAGGACCCGGAGTTCCTCCAGCGTGGCGTCGAGGTCCCCCTCGGCCGCGCGGACCCGCTGCTCCGCCAACTCCTCCCGCCCGGACCGGATCCCGGTGACGGCGGCCGTGTAGGCCTTGGCGGCCGCCTGGAGCCGCTGCACCGCCGTCTGCTTCAGGACGACGTTGCGGGCGAGGTAGTCGGTCCGCTGGAAGATGCTCCGGATCTGAGTGAAGCTGAAGAGGCCGTTC
>JACPAU010000003.1:4396-13948 GCA_016180705.1 Candidatus Methylomirabilota bacterium | reverse complement strand
CGAGGGCGCGCAGCTGGAGTCCCCCCTCCCCCTCCCAGAGGACGAGGCGGGCCGTCTTGGCCGGCACGCCGGCGAGAAAGGCGGCGAACGGGACCGGCGCTGTGACGGCCGGGATCCGCGTCCTGCCGGACTGCTCGGCCGCCTCCCGCGCGATGGCCTGCCAGCGGGAGAGGCGTCCCGGCCCCCTGACCACGCACCGCGCGAGCAGGAGCGGGGCGATGGCCGTGACCCCGAGTTCCGTCGCCTTCTGGATCACGAGATCCATCCGGGCTCCCCGGAGGAGGGCGGGGGCCAGCGTGAGGTGGAGGGGGGATTCGCGCCCGGGGCGGGAGGCCCGCTCGACGGCCGCCTCCACGGCCGACCCGGCCACGCGCAGGAGGCGGGCGGTATGCTCCGTCCCCGCCTCGTCGAAGAGGACGACCTCCTCCCCCGGGCGCAGACGGAGGACCCGGGCGATCTGGTGCGCGACCGGCCCCGTGAGGGTGGCTCGCCCCTGTCGGATCTGGGCGGCGGCCACGGCGAAGCGATGGGGCATGGCCTCCCTCCGGCCCTCAGGAGGGCCGGGCCACATGGAGGGCGACCCACTCCCCGGTCCGCTGCCTTCCGACGACCGCGAGACCGGCCGCCCGTACGGCCCGCCGCACGTCCGGCGCCTGCGCCGCGAGGATCCCGGCGAGCACCGCGCGGCCGCGCGGAGCCAGGTGCCCCCGCAGCGCCGGCAGCAGGGCGAGGTGCGCCGCCGCCGTCAGGTTGGCCAGGATCAGGGCGAAGGCCGCCCGCGGCCGGAGGACCTCGAGGGACCCGCAGCGGACCCGGACGGTCGAGCCCACCCCGTTGCGCCGGCAGTTCGCGGCGGCTGCTCTGCAGGCCTCCGGGTCCGTGTCGAGGGCGATGACCGGGCGGGCCCCCAGGCGCGCCGCGGCGATCGCGAGGATCCCCGACCCGGTCCCGAGGTCGAGGAGCGGCCGGTCGGGCCGGACGTGCGCGGCGAGCGCGCCAAGGCAGGCAGCCGTGGTGGGATGCTGGCCGGTCCCGAAGGCCATCCCGGGGTCGAGGCGGACCAGGACCTGCCCGCGCACGGGCCTCACCCGGTGCCAGGAGGCCGCCACCACGACGCGGCCGAACCGGAGGGGCCGGTGGAAGGCCCGCCACGCCCTAGCCCAGCCGGGGTCCCGCCGTCGGGCCAGGCGGACGGAGACGGGCCCGGGGACGCCGCTCGCGGTCCCCAGGGCGGCCAGGTACGCCCGCAGGCGGCGACCGAAGCCCCGGGGCGGCTCCGCGAGATAGGCCCTCAGGCGGACGCCGGCGCCGTCGGTCTCCTCCACGAGCCCCGGGGCGCCCCACTCGAGGAGGGCACACCCGGCCGGATCGGCCAGCGGCTCCGGGAGGGTGAGGGTGACTTCCAGCCAGGACGGTGGGGCGGGGGCAGTCACGGCGCGGCGGGCGTCACTTCCCCAGCAGGTTGCGGACCTTCTCCAGGAACCGCTTGCTCAGGGGGGTGCCGTCGCCGTTCTCCAGGGAGGCGAACTCTTCCAGGAGCTGCCGCTGGCGGGTGGTCAGGCGGGTGGGGACCTCCACCAGGATCCGGACCCGGAGGTCGCCGACCCCGTACCCCCGCAGACTCGGCATGCCCTGGCCCCGGAGGCGAAACTCGGCCCCGGACTGGGCGCCGGGCGGGACCTTCAGCTTGGTGGAGCCGCTGAGCGTCGGGATCCGCAATTCGGCCCCGAGGGCCGCCTGGGTAAAGGAGATCGGCACCTCGCAGAGCAGGTCGTCCCCGTCGCGCACGAAGAGGGGATGCTCGGCCACCTGGATGACCACGTACAGGTCGCCCCGGGCCCCACCGCGGATGCCCGCCTCGCCCTCGCCGCTCACCCGAAGGCGCGTGCCGGTCTCCACGCCGGCCGGGATCTTCACCGACAGGCTCCGCTCCACCCGGACCCGCCCCTGCCCCTGGCAGGTCCGGCAGGGATCCTCCAGGACGGTCCCTTCTCCCCGGCACTGCTGGCACGGCTGGCTGACGGTGAGGAAGCCCCGGGAGAACCGGACCTGGCCCGTCCCCCGGCAGAGGCTGCAGGGCTTCGGCCGGCTCCCGGCCCTGGCCCCGCTCCCCCCGCAGGTCCCGCAGGCCTCTAGGCGCGGGACGAGGATCTCCTTCTCGAGGCCCCGCGCCGCCTCCTCCAGCGCAATGGTGAGGTTGTACCGGAGGTCGGCCCCGCGGTGTGCGGCGCTGCGGCGGCGCCCGGTCGTCCCGGAGAAGCCCTCGAAGAGGTCGTCGAAGAGTCCGCCGAACCCGGCGTCCCCGAAGTCCGCGTACCCCTCCGCCGCCCGGCCCAGCCCCGCGTGGCCGAAGCGGTCGTAGGCGGCGCGCTTCTCGGGCTGGCCTAACGTCTCGTAGGCCTCCGAGAGCTCCTTGAAGCGCTCCTCGGACTCCTTGTCGCCGGGGTTCTTGTCCGGGTGGAACTGATGGGCGAGCCGGCGGTAGGCCTTCTTCACCTGCTCCGGGCTGGCGCCCCGGTCGATCCCCAGAACCTCGTAGTAGTCCCGCTTGCTCACGGACCGCTACCCTCGCGGCGGCCGGCGGCCCGGGCGGCCGCCTTGGCCACCTTCACCATGGCGGGACGCAGGACCTTCGCGTGGAGCCAGTAGCCCCGCTGGACCTCCTCCACCACGGTCTGGTCCGGCGCGTCCGGGGACTCCACGACCGCGACGGCCTGGTGGACCGCCGGATCGAAGGCGTGGCCGACGCTGTCGATGGGCTTGACCCCGGCCCGCTCCAGCACCCCCTGGAAGAGGCGGAGCACCAGGTCCACCCCCTCTGCCAGCGCCTCGGTGCTGTCGGTCTTCCGCGCGGCGGCCAACGCCCGCTCCAGGTTGTCCAGGACCGGGAGGAGCTCCAGCAGGAGGTCCTCGTTGGCGGTCCGGATCACCTCCGCCCGGTCGCGCGCCACCCGCTTCTTGAAGTTCTCGAACTCCGCCGCCAGGCGGAGGTGCCGGTCGTTGAGGCGCGCGAGCTCCTGGTCCCGGGGGTCGGCTGCCCCCTGCGGCTGCGGCTCCGGCGGCTGCGGCTCCGGGGCGGGCCCGGGGGCGGCCTCCTCGCCGCGGGCTCCGGTTTCCGGCTGCTCCGGGTGCGACATCTCCCATCTCCCTCGCGGTGCGGCAACGGCCGCTAAAGAAAAAGGCCCGGCGGCTTCCCGCGGGCCCCTCCAGGTCAGGAGGTCTCGTGCGTGAGCAGGCGGGTCACCAGGCGGGCCGTGTACTCCACCAGGGGAACCACCCGGTCGTACGGCATCCGGGTGGGACCCACCACCGCCAGGGCGCCGAGCGGCGCGCCCCCCTGAAAGTAGGGGGAGGCCACCATGCTGAACCCCTGGAGCCCGACCTCCTCGAGCTCGCGGCCGATGATCACTGTCAAGCCTGCATCCTCCAGGCAGCGATCGAGGATGCGCACGAGGCGCGACTTCTCCTCGAAGGCGGCGAAGATCGCCCGCATCCGCTCGCCACCGGCGAACTCGGGCTGCTCCATGATGTGCGCGGTCCCGCCGATGTAGACCTCCGCGGCCTGGTCTTCCTCGACCGTCATCCGCCCCAATGCGAGCGCCCGGCGCAGGAGTTGATCGTAGAGGGCCTTCTCCTCGGCCATCTTCGCCACCAGGAGCTGCCGGACCTCCCGGAGCGTGAGCCCGCCGAGCAGCTCGTTCAGGTAGCGGGCGATCCGGTTCAGTTCGTCCTGGGGGAGCTCCTCGTCCACCGTGACCACCTTGTGATGGACGACCCCCGAGGTGGCCACCAGGATGAGCAGGACCCGGTCGGGCCCCAGGCTCACGAACTCCAGACGCTTGACGTGGAGCTGGTCGAAGCGGGGCGCCAGGACGACGCCCGCGCACCGGGAGAGACTGCCCAGGGCCTGGCTGGTCTCCCGCATGAGCCCCTCCACCTGGCCGCTGGCCGGCGTGAAGCACCGCTCGATCAGGCCCGCCTCCTCGGGGCTGAGGGGCGCCGGCTCCATCAGGGTGTCCACGTAGAAGCGGTACCCGCGGTCGGTGGGGACCCGGCCGGCCGACGTGTGGGGCTGGGCGAGGTACCCCAGCTCATCGAGGTCTGCCATGATGTTCCGGATGCTGGCCGGGCCGAGCTGGAAGGCGTACCGGCGGGCGACGGTGCGCGAGCCGACCGGCTCCGCGGAGTGGATATAATCGTGGATGACGGCCCTCAGGACCGCCTTCTGCCGCTGCGTGAGGGGGATCTGCTGCTGCTCCATCTGTGCTGACCAGCCGACTTAGCACTCTCCAAATGAGAGTGCTAACTTGGCTAAAAAGATAGAAAAGTCGGCCCTCGATGTCAAGCGCAAACCCCAGACGGAAAGGCGAGGCAGGCGGCGATCTCCGCGATGACGGTGTCGGAAACGGGCAGACCGGCCTCGGTCAACCGGAGGGAGCCCCCGGAGAGGGCGACGAGCCCCAGGTCCTCGAGCCGGGTGAGGAGCGTCGGGTCAACTGGGGGGTCGGGCAGGCCGAACCGGGCCGCGAAGGCGGCGAGGTCAATGCCGCTCGCCAGGCGCAGGCCCAGCAGGAGCGCCTCCTCCGCCTGCGCGACCGGCGATGGGTGCTCCCGGGCGGCGACGGCGCTCCCCCGGCGGGAGACGGCGGCGATGTACGCGGCGGGCAGGCGCTCGTTCACGGTGCGGACCCCGCCGAGGTAGCCGTGCGCACCGGCCCCGAGCCCGAGGTACTCCCCCTGGCGCCAGTAGGTGAGGTTGTGACGGCACTCGAAGCCTGGCCGGGCGAAGTTCGAGACCTCGTAGCGACGGTATCCGGCGGCCGGCAGGACTCGGAGGGCCTCCCCGTACATGGCCAGGTGGGCCTCCTCCCGAGGGAGCCGGAGGGCACCCCGGCGGTGCAGGCGGCCGAAGTGAGTCCCCTCCTCGATCGTGAGCCCGTAGGCCGACAGGTGCTCCGGGCCGAGTACCACCACCCCATCCAGGGTCCGGCGCCAGTCTCTGTGCGACTGGCCCGGCAGGCCGAACATGATGTCCAGGTTCACGTTGTCGAAGCCCGCGGCCCGGACGGCGGCGAAGGCCTCCGTGGCCCGGGCCGGGGTGTGGGGGCGGCCGAGGACCTGGAGCAGGCCGGCCTCCAGCGCCTGCACGCCGAGGCTCACCCGGTTGAATCCGGCCCGGCGGAGGAGGGTGAAGGCTTCGGCCGTCACGGTCTCGGGGTTGGCCTCCAGGGTGATCTCGGCCCCCGGAGCGATGGGGAAGGCCGTGCGGCAGGTCTCGAGGAGCAGGCAGAGGTCCTCGGCCGGCAGCAGCGACGGGGTCCCGCCTCCGAAGAACACCGTCTCGACCCGGCGCGGCTCCGTGAGGGCCGCGGCCTGGTGGCGGACCTCGCTGGCCAGCGCCCTGACGTACTCCCGCGCCTGTCCGGCGTCCAGGACGTAGGTGTTGAAGTCGCAGTAGTGGCAGCGCGAGAGGCAGTAGGGGATGTGCAGGTAGAGCGCCAGGGGCTTCATCGCACCAGCATCCCGATCCGGTCCCACCGGGGCAGGAAGCGATCGCGGTTCCACGACCAGTAGATGAGGAAAGCCTTCCCCCGGATGAGCTCCATGGGGAGGGGGCCCCAGGCCCGGCTGTCCTCGCTCTGATCCCGGTTGTCCCCCATCATGAAGAGGTGTCCCTCGGGGACGAGGCACGGACCGTAGTCGTCCCGGTCCCGCGGGTATCCGCCCTCCCGGGCGCTGCAGGCCGGGACGGCGCCCGGCCGCGCCGGGAGCGTGGCGGGCGGGGGGTTGGCGGCGGGGGGGCCGCCCCGGTAGACGACGTAGGGCTCTTCGATGAGCCGGCCGTCAATGTAGACCCGCTTGTCCCGGATCGCCACCACCTCCCCGGGCAGCCCGATGACCCGCTTGATGAAGTCCCGGGACGGGTCCCGAGGGAACTGGAAGACCAGGATCTCCCCCCGCTGCGGGTCCCCGAGGCGCGGGACGGTGAAGAGGGCGATCCGGGTCAGGGGGACCTCCACGATGGTCCCCCGGGTCATCTTGTTGACGAGCAGGTGGTCGCCGATCTGGAGGCTCTCGAGCATGGAGCCCGACGGGATCTTGAAGGCCTGGACGACGAACGTCCGGATGACGAGGGCGAGGGCCACCGCCACGAGGATGGCCTCGGTCCACTCCCGCGCCGCCGACTTCCTGCGGGCGTCGTGGAGTTCGCCCACGGCGCCCTGCTGCTGCGTTGCTTGCTGCCGGTCGTCCATTGGGCCCCGCCCGCGCCTAGTGTGGCTTCAACGAATTGCCGATAGTGTTCACGCGACACCTCGGGTGCCGGGCCAAATGACGAGCATGACGAGCACCTTCGGAGCCGCCGCCCTCTTCCCGGGGCAAGCCGCTCCTCCGCCCGATACCCAGACAGGGCTGCGTCGCGGCTCACCCCGGGCGGGCGGCGGCAGGAGGGCCGGCACTAGGCCTTCAGCCGGAGGATCGCCATGAAGGCCTCCTGGGGGATCTCGACCCGCCCCACCTGCTTCATGCGCTTCTTGCCCTCCTTCTGCCGCTCCAAGAGTTTCCGCTTCCGGGTGATGTCGCCCCCGTAGCACTTGGCGGTCACGTGCTTCCGCAGCGGGCGGACGCTCTCCCGGGCGATGACCTTCCCGCCCACCGCCGCCTGGACCACCACCTCGAAGAGCTGCCGGGGGATGAGCTCCTTCATTCTCTCGACCAGCGCCTTCCCCCGGGCGTACGCCTGGTCGCGGTGGAGGATGAGGGAAAGGGCGTCCACCGGCTCCCCGTTCACCAGGAGGTCCAGTTTTACCAGCCGGTCGGCCCGGTAGTCCACGGGCTCGTAGTCGAGGGAGGCGTACCCCTTGGTGGCCGACTTCAGCCGGTCGTAGAAGTCCAGGACGATCTCGTTGAGCGGAATGTCGTAGGTGACGAGGACGCGGGTCTCCTCGAGGTACTCCAGCCCGACCTGCACGCCCCGCTTCTCCTGGCAGAGGGCGAGGATCGCCCCCACGTACTCGGCCGGGGCCAGGACGGAGGCCCGGATGTAGGGCTCCTCGATCGTCGCGGTCTGCTGGGGCGGCGGCAGCTTGGCCGGGTTCTCCACCTCCACGACGCTCCCGTCGGTCTTCGTCACCCGGTAGATGACGGTCGGGGCCGTCGTGAGGAGGCGCAGGTGGAATTCCCGCTCGAGCCGCTCCTGGATGATCTCCATGTGGAGCAGCCCCAGGAAGCCGCAGCGGAAGCCGAAGCCGAGGGCCACGGAGGTCTCCGGCTCGAAGGTGAAGGAGGAGTCGTTCAGGCGGAGTTTCTCCAGCGCCTCCTTGAGAAGCAGGTACTCGTGCGGCTCCATCGGGTACAGCCCGGCGAAGACCATCGGCCGGACCTCCCGGAAGCCGGGGAGCGGCCGCGCGGTCGGACGCGCCGCCTCGGTGATGGTGTCCCCCACCTTGGTCAGCCCGACCTCCTTGATGCCGGCGATGACGTAACCCACCTCCCCCGCCGCGAGCTCGGGGGCGGGGCGCATCTCGGGGGCGAAGATTCCCACCTGGCTCACCTCGTAGGTCCCGCCCATCGCCATCAGGTGGATCCGCACGCCGGGGCGGACGACCCCGTCGTAGAGGCGGACGTAGATGATCACCCCCTGGTAGTTGTCGAACCAGGAGTCGAAGATGAGGGCCCTGAGCGGCGCGTCGGGGGAGCCGGTCGGCGGCGGGATCCTGTGGACGACCGCCTCCAGGACCTCCTGGGTGCCGATGCCCTCCTTGGCCGAAGTGAGGACGGCGGCGGCGGCCTCGAGCAGGAGGAGGTCCTCGATCTGGCGCTTCGTCCGGGCAACGTCGGCCGCCGGCAGGTCAATCTTGTTGATGACCGGGACGAGCGCCAGACCCTGCTGCCGGGCCAGGTGCACGTTGGCGAGCGTCTGGGCCTCCACCCCCTGGGCGGCGTCCACCACCAACAGCGCCCCCTCGCAGGCGGCCAGACTCCGGGAGACCTCGTAGGTGAAGTCCACGTGCCCCGGCGTGTCAATCAGGTTGAGCAGGTACTCCGTCCCCTCCCGCGCCCGGTAGCGGAGGCGGACCGCCTTCGCCTTGATCGTGATCCCCCGCTCCCGCTCCAGGTCCATCTGGTCCAGGACCTGCTCGCCCATCTGCCGCGCCGTGAGGGCCCCCGTGTGCTCCAGGAGCCGGTCGGCCAGGGTGGACTTCCCGTGGTCGATGTGGGCGATGATGCAGAAATTTCGGATGAGCTTCAGGTCCGTGGCCATCTCAGTGGGGGGACATCCAGAGGTGCCCGGCCTCGGCCAGGACGAGCCCGGCCGCCCCGAGCATCCCGGCGGTGTCGGCCAGCGCCGAGAACGCGACCCGGGTCCGGCGGCGCAGCGCCGGGAAGGCCCGCTGGTCGAGTTCCGCGAGGGCCGGCCGGAGCAGCAGCTCGCCGGCCGCGACGAGCCCGCCGGCCAGCGTGATGAGGTCGGGGTTCAGGAGGTTCACCAGGGTCCCGAGCCCCACCCCCAGGTAGCGCCCTGCGCGCTCGATGAGGCGGCGCGCCACCGCATCGCCGGCCGATGCGGCGTCGCTCACGTCCTTGGCGGTCAGCGCCTCCGGATGCGCTCCGAACTTCTTGCGCAGCGCCGTCGCCTCGCCCCGCGCCAGCGCGGCGCGGGCATCCCGGATGATGGCGGTGGCCGAGGCGTAGGCCTCGAGGCAGCCGCGCCGCCCGCAGCCGCAGCGCTCCCCGTCGGCCTCCACGGTCATGTGGCCCGCCTCCCCGGCCGCCCCGCTCGCCCCGCGCCACAGTTTGCCATCGAGGACGATGCCGCTCCCGACCCCGGTCCCGAGGGTCAGGCACACGAGGGAGCCCACCCCCCGGCCGGCCCCCAGCCAGTACTCGGCGAAGGCGGCGGCATTGGCGTCGTTCTCCAGCGTGACCGGGACGTCCACCTTCTCCTCCAGCAACTTCTTCAGGGGCAGGTCCTGGAAGCCGGCGATGTTGGGCGCCGTGTAGACGAGGCCGGCCCGGACGTCCACGAGCCCCGCGAGACCCAGCCCGCACCCGACCAGACGGATCCCGTGCGCGCGGGCCTGGTGCTGCAGGACCCGGATGCCCTGCGCCAGCGTCTCCACGATCGCCGCCGCATCTCCGCTCGGCGGGGTCGGGTACCGGTACGGCTCCGACAGCCCCCCGTCCGCATCCACCAGGGCGAGGCGGATGTTGGTCCCGCCGACATCGCCGCCGATGGCGGCGACGGCACCCGCGTCCTTCATGGCTGCCCGGGCCTTGCCAGGGCCGGCCGGCGCGCGGGCTCGCGCCGCCGGAGAACCTCGCGCGCCGCGGCGAGGACCGCCTCCGGCTCGACCGCCGTGAGACAGCAGAGGCGGTCCGGGTTCCGGCAGGTCCTGGAGAAGCACGGGCTGCAGGCGGGGGAGCCCGAAAGGACCCGGTGGCTCTCGCCCGCCGGCCCGGTGCGGCGGGGATCCGTGGGGCCCATCAGGGCGATGACTGGCCGGCTCAGGGCCGCCGCCAGGTGCATCGGTCCCGTGTCGTTGGCGATGA
>JACPAU010000003.1:0-4373 GCA_016180705.1 Candidatus Methylomirabilota bacterium | reverse complement strand
GACGCCCGCCGGCCAGCGGCTCTCCCCGTCCGCCCCCCCATCCCCCACGACCAAAACATGGATGCCCTCCGCCAACAGGCGCCCCGCCACCGCCGCGAAGCGCTCCTCCGGCCAGCGCTTCGTGGCCCAGCGCGCCCCGGGGATCAGGGCGGCCACCGGGCGGGCGCTCGGGAGAGGAGTCTCCGGCGGAGGGAACGTGAGCGGGAAGGCGCCGGGATCCGCCTCGAGCCCCAGGTAGGTTGCCGCATCGAGGTTCTGCAGGACGGCGTGGCGGCCCAGGTCCTGGGGTCCGACGCAGGCGTGGTACAGGAAGCGGGCGCCCTCGCGATTGTAGGAGGCGCCGAGCACCACCTCGGCCCGGGCGAGGCGGGCGATGAGAGCGCTCTTCAGCAGCCCCATGAGGTCGAGGGCCATGTGGTACCGCTCTCGGCGCAGCGCGCGGAGAAAGCCGGACAGACCGCGCAGCGGATGCTGCCGGTCGAAGGGGAGGACGGCGTCCACGGCCCGACAGCACCGGACGAGGTCCGCGTAGGCCGCGTTCACCACCCAGGTGAGGCGGCAGCCGAGGCCACGCTTGAGGGCCGCCGCGGTCGGGAGGGCGTGGACGAGGTCTCCCAGCGAGGACATCTTGACGAGCAGGACCCGGAGGGGGAGGCCGGACGCCGCGAGGGCCCGCAGCCGGTCCCGCAGCGGCGCCCCGGGGGCAGGGGGGTGGGCTACCATCGGCGCTGCAGGACGAAATCCACCATCATGGTGAGGGAGGCCCTGGCCGGGCCGTCGGCGAAGGGGGTGAGGCAGGTGCGCGCCTTGAGCAGGTAGCGCTCCGCCTCTGCCAGGGTGGCCTCGTCCGTCCGGTGCTCTCGCACGAGGTCGCGGATAGCCTCGACGTCGGCGTCGCCGACGGGGAGCCGGCCGAGGCGCTTGAGCAGAACGTCGCGGACCTCCGCAGGGCCGGTCTGCAGCAGGTGGATCAGGGGATAGGTGATCTTCCCTTCCCTCACGTCGTTCCCCACCGGCTTCCCCAGGACCTCCTCTCGCGCCATGAAGTCCAGGGCATCGTCCACGAGCTGGAACCCGATCCCGAGGTTCAGGCCGAACTCGGTGAGGGCCTCGACCTGCTCCGAGGGAGCGGAGGCGGCCAGCGCCCCACCCCGGCAGGCGGCCGAGAAGAGGGCCGCCGTCTTGCCCGTGATGATGGTGAGGTACTCCTCGTACGGGATGTCCGGGTTGCGCTCCCAGCAGAGTTCCAGGATCTCGGCCTCCGTCATGGCCACCGTCGCGTCGGCGAAGGCCTTGGGGACCGCGAAGTCCCCGTGGGCCACGAGCATCTGGATGGCGCGGGCGTAGAGGAAGTCCCCCGCCAGGACCGAGGCCGCCGAACCCCAGGTCACGTTGGCCGACGGGCGGCCCCGCCGCTTGGCCGCGTTGTCCACGATGTCGTCGTGGATGAGGGTGGCGACATGCATATACTCTGCCACCTGGGCCAGCTCGAGGGCCGCCTCCCGGTCCGTCCCCCCGCAGAGGCGGTGGGCGAGCAGGAGCAGCGCGGGGCGAACCCGCTTCCCGCCGCTCCCGAGGACGTAGGCCGCCACCTCGGCGATCCGGGGGGCGCGGGTCTCGACCGCCCGTTGGAGGCGGCGCTCGACCTCCGCCAAGTCCGCGGCGACCGGGGCGAACAGGAGCGCTTGCAGGGCTCTGGGCATCGGTGGGTGCTTCCGAAGCCGGGCGGGCCCGCCTCGCGGTCCCGGCGGCCCGCCTCCGCGCGGCGGGAGCGAGGAAACACGGCGTCACCCTACCACAGGGCTCGCCGCCCTTTCAACCGCGAAGGGGAGGAGGCACTCCTGGCTCGCCGGGGGAAGGGCTTTCCATCCCGGGTGAAAGGCGGGAGGTCAAGGCCGGCAGGCGTTCTGGACGGTGCCGAAATACTCCTCACTGGAGGCGAGCCGAAAGAGCCTGGGGTGGCCAAACGTGAGCGGGCGGTCCGTGCTTCCCGACGGCAGCTGGTACTCGTACCCGAGGTCCACTCGGGCCGCGGCCTGCCCTCCGGGGACGAGGACCCGGAAGCGGGCCCAGCCCTCGTAGCCGATCCGGAGCCCGTCGGGGAAGCCGACCACGTGAGTCAGGCGACGGCCGTCCTTGTCGTAGGCGGTGGCAGCGAAGCGCAGATTCAGGATGGGCTGAGCGCGATCGGTGTCCTCCACGACCCCCTCGATGAGAAGACCACCACCGTCCGCTGGCTGGCAGCTCCAGGACAGTCGGATGTGCAGCGCCTGCTCACGCTTCTGGAACACCTCCGTGCCGACCGGGCTCAGCGGCACCGGCCCACACCCCGCAAGGGCCAGCAGGGCGACCGCCGCTGGCCACGATTGCCACTTGGAATCCATCGCCTTCCCTCCCCACACACGGGCACCTTGCCTCTACCCGAATCAACCCGCGGGCGCCGTTCCTGGTTCCCATTCTAGTCCAAAGCCGAGGAACCCGGAAGAGACTCGCGGGCTGCCCCCCCCCGGAGGGCAGGCGGTGCCGCGAAAAGGCGAAGACCCGGGGGCAGGCCCCCGGGCCTTCGGAAAACATCGAACGAAACCGAATCGAAACCTAGAAGCCGTAGTTCAGGACGCCGGCCACCTTGGTGACATCGTCAAACGAGACACCGCTCTCCGAGGTGTCATCCCCGAGGAAGAGATGCCCCACGGTGAGCGTGAACACCAGACCCCGGTGGATCGTGTAGTCCGCCCTCACGCCGACCTCGGTCCCGACGGCGTCCACACCGAAAAGGCCTCCAGTATCCCCAACGCGCGACGGGCTGGCGGCCGTCCCGGTCTCCACCGTCCCGATGTAGTGGACATTGCCGGTGAGCCGCAGAGCGGGGGTCGCAGTCCACCGCGCGATCACGCCGAAGCCCCACGTATTCTCGGGGCTGTCAGCCGGGGAGTCAATGTCAATCACCCCGCCGCCGCCCCAGACCTGGGTCCCGGGCTCGTGTCCGCCGGACCCCTCGATCGGGACCGGGAAGCCCTCGTTATCCCCGCCGTTGCCCTCGTCCCCGGTGAAGAACCAGCCACGGAACTCGAGATCCAGCGGAGTGCCGGGGAGGCTCGTCCCGATGCCACCGTCCACCCCGTAGCCCACCTTGTCCACACCGACGACGGTGGTCTCCTTCGAGCCGTACACGAAGTCGAGGTCCCACCGGATGTTCTGGAGCTTGCCGGCCGCTGCGGCGCCGACCCAGACACCGGTCGCGGCCTTGCCGGCGACCGTGCTCTCCATGTCGTGGTCATACATCAGGTAGACGTTCAGATTCAGGTCCTTCATCGGGCTCACGTTGAGGTCGATACCCCAGAGGTCCCGCGCACCCTTCCCCTGCGAGTCCACCGACACCGTCGTGTTGCCGCGGACCCACCAGCCCTTCGCGTTGATCTCGCCTAGCTTCCCGTAGAGGGAAAGGCCCGAGAAGTCTTCATCAATGACAAGGGCCTTCGAGGTGAAGATGTCCTGAATCCCGGCTCTCAGCCGGATCGGGGTCGCCGGGAGCGGGAAGTCAATGTAGGCCCACTTGGTCTCGACGTTGGTTCCATCGGCGCCGGCGTCACCCCCGCTGGGGATATCGCCGAACCGGACGTCTCCGATCTCGAGCCAGAGGACGCCCCTCACGCCGCCGTCGGTCTCGACGGTGAACCGCGGCCGGAAACGCGTCTGGAAGTCATGCCCGTCGCACTCCGTCCCAGCCACGGCGGGATCATCAGGGGTCCGGTCAAAGCACGGCAGCGCGTTATCGAACTGGAACCGAACCCGATACGCCCCCGTGAACTGCAGGTCTGCCGCGAACGCAGGCGCGGTCATGCCCACCGCCACCGCTCCCACGAGCAAGGCAACGAAGAGTTTTCTCATCATCTACCCTCCAGGTGCGGCCAATTTTTGGCGAGGTGTGTGATGGTGCTTCGCTGCCGTTCTAAAATTTTCCTGTGCTGGCCTCCCCCCTTTCCCTGATGAATTTCCCCCAAAAGACCGACCAAAGCAAAGGGAGTGTCGTCCCTCCCTTGCTGCTTGCCTCAGCCGCTGAAGCTGCCGGTCCGAAGCCCTTTTGGTAATTCGCAGGAGCGAGATTATCCCCGTGTCGGTAGGGCGCGGTAAGCCTATTTCCCCATCAAAGGGCTTGTCAAGACAATTTTTTTCAGGGGCGGGCCGCCCCCCGCCACCCGCTAGGGCGAGCGGGGAAAGAGGTAAGCAAAGAGCGTTCCCTTGGCCCGGGTCAGGAGCGTGGCGCTGCTCACCAGGACCACCAGGTCCCGGGCGCCGGTCCCCCCTAGGTCTACGAGGGCGTAGTCGGCGATGTGGCCCGGGAACTCGATGGTCTCCCAGGCCTGCTGGAGGCT
>JACPAU010000292.1 GCA_016180705.1 Candidatus Methylomirabilota bacterium | reverse complement strand
TCGTTCTCGGTCGTCGGCGGTCCTCAACGTACCAGGAGCGTACGCCTCCGGCCGCCTCCTCCCTCGGGCCTCGTCATGCTCGTCATTTGGCCCGGCACCCCAATCGTCGCGTGAGCGTTAGGCACAATTCGCTGGAGCCACACTAGCATGCGGATCCTGGGTGTGGAGACCGCGACCGCCCAGGGCGGGATCGCCATCGTCGGCCCGGAGGGGCTGCTCGCCGAGGTGACCCTCAGCGCGACCGCGGGCTACGGGGAGCGACTGTTACCCGCCCTCGAGCGCGTCCTGGAGGCGACCGGGCTGAGCCTCGAGACCGTGGACGGGTACGCCGTGAGCATCGGTCCCGGCTCCTTCACGGGCCTCCGGATCGGCCTGGCGACGGTGAAGGGCCTCGCCCTGGCCACGGGCAAGCCGCTGGCCGCCGTCCCGACACTGGAGGCGCTGGCGGCGACCTTCCCCTTCTGCCTGCACCCCGTCTGCCCCCTCCTGGACGCCCGGAAGGGTGAGGTCTACTGCGCCCTCTTCACACTGGAGGGGGCGGAGCCGGTCCGGCTCCTGGAGGACGCCGTCTGTCCCCTCGAGGCCCTGCTGCCCCGGATCAGCCGCCCGACGGTCTTCGTCGGGGATGGGCTCGCGCGGTACGGGGAGACCCTGCGCCGGCGCCTCAAGGAGAAGGCGCTCTTCCCGCCGCCCGAACGTGGCGGCGCCAGCCCGGCGGTGGTGGCGGCTCGGGGGCGGGCGCGGCTGCTCCGGGGCGAGGCCGAGGACGTGGACCGGCTCGTCCCCCGCTATCTCCGCCCGACCGAGGCCGAGATCACGCTCCGGGCCCGGCGGGGCGGCCGGCCATGAGCGCCCGCCGCGTCCTCCCCGATCTGACTATCGCCCCCGTCCGGGAGGAGGACCTCCCGGCCATCCTCGCGATCGAGACCACATCCTTCTCCGCGCCCTGGACCGAAGAGATGTTCCGCTGGGAACTGGGGCAGGCCGGCACCAGCTTCGCCTGGGTCGCCCGGCAGGGAGACCGGGTGCTGGGGTACCTCTTCACCTGGGTCGTGGCGGGGGAGTGCCACATCAACAACGTCGCGGTGGCCCCGACCTCACGGGGGCAGGGGATCGGGGACGCGCTGCTCCGGACGGGGCTCACGGCGGCGCTCGCGCGGGGAGCGCGGACGGCGCTTCTCGAGGTGCGGGCGAGCAACCACGCGGCGCAGGCTCTCTACGCGCGCTGGGGATTCGCCGTGGCGGGGCGCCGCCGGCGGTACTACAGCCACCCGACCGAGGACGCGCTGCTCATGCGCTGCGACGACCTGGCCGGGGCCCTCATGCGGCGGGGCCGCGACCCTTGACAGCGGCCCCGGGCCCCGGCTATAAGGGACGGGCACCCGCCGGAGTTCTCCCCGCTCTGCCTCCACCGGGAGGGTCCCCCTCCCACACGGGGCTCATCCGAGGCCATCTCGTTGACTGCCCGAGCGATCTTCAGGGAAGGAGGAGTGCAATGAAGAGGCGGCACTGGACGGTAGCCGGGCTTTCGGTCCTGGTCCTTCTGGTTCCCCTCGTCACCCCAGGCCGCCAGATCATGATGGGCTCCACCATGGCTGTGGAGGAGATCAACGCGGCGGGCGGCATCCTGGGCTGCAAGCTCGAGATGAAGTTTGTGGTCGAGGAGCTGAAGCCGGCCGCGGCGGTGAAGAACGTCCGGTACCTGGTGACGGAGTGGGGGGCGCAGTTTCTGTACGGGGTCGATTCGAGCGGTTCCTCCATGGCCATCGGCCCGGTCCTCCCCGAGCTGAAGCGGATCAACTTCTTCACCCACGCCGCCACCCACCGGCTCACCGAGGAGCTGGTGGCGGGAAAGGGAATCCAGGAGATCGTCCGGGTGGTCGTCCCGGTCTACCAGGACGCCATCCTCGCGGCGCTCATCTTCAAGGACCGCCCCGAGCTGAAGCGCTTTGCCACTATCGGCTCTGACTACGAGTATGGCTATTCGACCTGGAGCATGTTCAAGGAGACCATGAAGAAGTTCCGGCCGGACGCGGAGTTCGTCGCGGCGGCCTGGGCGCCCTTCTGGACGATGGACTTCTCCTCCCACATCTCCGCCGTGATGGCGGAGAAGCCCGACGTCATCATCGCCACGCCGTGGGCCGGTGAGGCCGTCATGCTCCTCCGGCAGGCGATGCTCCAGGGGGTCTTCGACCGGATCCATGTGTGGTGGCAGGCGATGGGTGGCTCGGTTGACGTGCTCGAGGGGATCACCCGCGAGGTCCAGCAGGACAAGTTCAAGGGGAAGCTCTGGGCCACCGCCCGCTACATCCACAACTGGCCCGACACGCCGGAGAATAAGGCCTTCATCGAGCGCTTCGACAAACGGTGGGGGCGGCTCCCCAACTACTCCGCCGAGACGACCTACTCGGCGATCTACATCACGAAGGCCGCGGTGGAGAAGGCCAAGAGCCTGGAGACGGCGAAGGTCCTGGAGGCGTTGAAGGGGATGCAGATCCAGACGCCTGCCGGCCTTCGCGTTTTTCGGACCGAGGACCACCAGTTCATCTATAACGTCCCCGCCGGCCGTGTCGTATGGGACCCGAAGTACCCGATCGCGGTCCTCGGTGACCTGAAGGTGGTCCCGGCCAAGGAGTACTATCGCCATCCCCCGTTCACACCCGTCGCGCTAACGAAGTAAGCGCCTCTGAGGAGAGGGCCCCGCAGAGGGGCCCTCTCTCCCTTTATGGACACGATTGTCTTCCAGGGCCTCATCGGTCTCTCCCTGGCGATGTACCTCTGGTTGATCTCCGCCGGGCTCACCATCATCTTCGGGGTCCTCGGCGTCCTGAACTTCGCCCACGGGAGCCTGTTCATGGTGGGGGCGTACTTCGCCTACACCTTCTACGGAATGCTGGAACTTCCCTTCTGGCTCGCGATCCTCCTGAGCCTCTTTGGCGTCGCCCTCCTGGGCCTCGTAATGGAGTGGGGCTTCCTCCGCCGCATCTACGACATTGACCACGCCTACCAGCTCCTCCTGACATTCGGCTTCATTCTGATCCTCGATGACGCGGTGAAGCTCATCTGGGGGGGCGTCTTCAAGATCCCCCCCATCCCGCCCTTCCTGGAGGGGGCGTGGCCCGTCGCCGGGAGGCTCTTCCCGGTCTACAACGTCTTCCTCATCGCGGTGGGCCTCCTGGTGGCGGTCGGCCTCTGGTTCCTCTTCGAGCGGACCTGGTGGGGGCGGACCGTCCGGGCGACGGCGTCGGACCGGGAGATGGCCAACGCGATCGGCGTGAACGTCCCCCGGGTCTTCTCCGGGGTCTTCATGTTCGGGGCGGCGCTGGCGGCCCTCGGGGGGGCATTGGGGACGCCGGTGCGCGTGGTGGCGCCGGGGATCGGGGCGGCCATGATCATCCAGGCGTTTATCATTACGGTCATCGGGGGGCTGGGGAACCTGAAGGGGGCCTTCGTCGCGTCGCTGCTTGTCGGGATCCTCTCCGCGTATGGGACGCTCTTTTTCCCGGTCTTCGAGCTGTTCTTCATCTT
>JACPAU010000002.1 GCA_016180705.1 Candidatus Methylomirabilota bacterium | reverse complement strand
GATGAGGGGGATGCCTCCGGCCGAGGAGGTGCGAGGGGCGGAAGAGCCGACGGTGGCACCGGGGGACATCCGAACGGTGGCCGCGGCCGCCGCCGTCCTGGACCGGCGCGGCCGGCGGGCCGGGTACCGGCGGCTCTGGCCGTTCCTCGGCCCTGCCTTCGTTGCCTCCGTGGCCTACCTGGACCCCGGGAACTTCGCCACGAATATCCAGGGGGGCGCCAAGTTCGGGTACCTGCTCCTCTGGGTGGTCGTGGCCAGCAATCTCATGGCCATGCTGGTCCAGGCGCTGTCGGCCAAGCTCGGCATCGCCACCGGGCTGAACCTGGCCGAAGTCTGCCGCGAGGAGTTCCCCCGCCCGGTCGTCTGGGGGATGTGGGCCCTGATGGAGGTGGTGGCGATGGCGACCGACCTGGCGGAGTTCCTCGGGGCGGCCCTCGGGTTCAATCTCCTCTTTGGCCTTCCGTTGCTGGCGGCCGGCCTCCTGACGGCAGCCACGACCTTCGCCGTCCTCGCCCTCCAGCGCCGCGGCTTCCGGCCCCTCGAGGGGGTGATCGGCGCCCTGGTCGGTGTGATCGCCGTCGCCTACGTCATCGAGACTCTTCTGGAGCGGCCCGCGTGGGGGGAACTCGCCTTTCACGCCGTCGTGCCCCGGTTCAGCGGGACCGAGAGCGTGCTCCTGGCGACGGGGATCCTGGGGGCCACCGTCATGCCCCACGCGGTCTTCCTCCATTCCGCCCTGACCCAGCATCGGATCGTGGCCCGGACCCCGGACCACCTCCGCCGGCTCTTCCGCTTCGAGTGCGTGGATGTGACCATCGCCATGGGCGTCGCCGGGCTCGTCAACGGCGCCATGCTGGTCATGGCCGCCTCGACCTTCTTCGCCCGGGGGCTCACCGACATCGGGACCATCGAGGAGGCCCACCGGACCCTCGCCCCGCTCCTGGGCGCCGCGTCGGGCTGGGTCTTCGCCATCTCCCTGCTCGCCTCGGGGCTCTCCTCCTCCGCGGTCGGCACCATGGCGGGCCAGGTCATCATGCAGGGGTTCCTGCACCGGCAGATTCCGGTCTGGCTGCGGCGGCTGGTGACGATGCTTCCCGCTCTGGTGGTGATCGCCATCGGTCTCCCGCCGACCCGGACGTTAGTCCTCAGCCAGGTGATCCTCAGCTTCGGGCTCCCCTTCGCCCTCCTCCCCCTGGTGCGGTTCACGGCCCGGCGCGACCTGATGGGGGTCCTGGTGAACCGGCGGGGGACCACGGCGCTGGCTGCCGGGGTCACGGCGCTCATCGTTGCCCTGAACGGCCTGCTGCTCGCCCAGGTCCTCTTCGGCTGGGGAGGCTGACCGGCCCGGACCGGGAATGCTGCTCCGGGGGGTCCGGCGCGATTTGGGTTGAGAAGGGCCGGGGCCCTTGCTAGAAATGAGCAAGGAACCGGACGGAGGTCGGATGACGGGCGGGAAGCGGGCGGTGCGGGCTGGGCGGGCAGGGGTGCCGGACCCCGGGCGCTGCGCCGATCTCCTGGTGGAGGCCCTGACGAGCCACCGCGGGATCCGCGCCGTGGAGGTGGACCGGACCCGGGCCATCATTACCGTCCGCTTCGAGGCCGATCGCCTCTCGCGGCGGTCCGCCGAGCGGCTGGCGTCGCGGCTCGGCCGGGAGTTCGGGCGGCGCCTCGGGGCGTGCGACCTCGCACAGGTCGGTCTGCTCGACAGCGAGTGGGGCGCCCGCCTCCGCTCCGCCCTCGCGACCCGGGCGGGCGGGGCGGAGATCCTCCTCGCCCTGGAGGGGGGCCGGCTTCACGTGGCGTACCGGGATGGCGAGGCGGGCCTCGCCGAGGTGCGGCGGCCTCTCGCGGCCCCGCTGGACCCGTCTCCTGAGGGGGTCTGGCGGCGGCGGCTCCCCGCCCTCCGCTCGGCCGGCTGCCTCGTCTTCTTGCTGGCCGGGGCGGCCGCGTCCTGGCTCGGCCTCCCGCCGCCGCTGAGCCGCTCCCTGTACGCCCTCGCCTACCTCAGCGGCGGGCTCGTCGAGGCGCGCAACGCCGTCCGGTCGCTGCGCAGCGGCGTCTTCGACGTCAATGGTCTCATGGTCGCCGCCGCCATCGGTGCTGCGGCCATCGACCAGTGGGCGGAAGGGGCCATCCTGCTCTTCCTGTTCTCCCTGAGCAACGCCCTCGAGGCCTATGCCATGGACCGGACGCGTCAGGCCCTCCGGGCCCTGGTGGCCCTGCGGCCGGCGGAGGCGACGCTGCTCAAGGAGGGGAAGGCCGTCCGGGTGGCGGTGGAGGACCTCGAGGTCGGGGACCGGATCCTGGTCAAGCCCGGCGAGCGGATCCCGGCCGACGGGGGCGTCCTCGACGGCCACTCGGCCGTGGACCAGTCCCCCATCACCGGCGAGTCGCTCCCGGTGCCAAAGGGGATCGGCTCGGGGGTGTTCGCCGGGACCATCAACGGCCAGGGGACCCTGGAAATTGAGGTGAGCAAGCCCCACGCCGAGACCACCCTGGCGAAGGTGATCCAGCTGGTGGAGGAGGCGCAGAGCGTGCGCGTCCCCGCCCAGCGGATCATCGACCGGTTCGGCAACGTGTACGCGGTCGGGGTGGCCTCGACCGCCGTCGTCATGGCGGTCCTCCCGGTCCTGGCCTTCGGCGTGGACCCGGCCGCGGCCATCTACCGGGCGATCACGCTCCTGGTCGTCGGCTCCCCCTGCGCTCTCGTCATCTCCACCCCGGCTTCGGTCCTGTCGGCCATCGCGAACGCCGCGAGGCAGGGGGTCCTCTTCAAGGGGGGCGCCTACCTGGAGGCCCTCGGACGGGTCCGGGCCGTCGCCTTCGACAAGACCGGGACCATCACCCGGGGCATCCCCGTCGTGACCGACGTCCTCCCGGCCGATGGCACCGCAGAGGAGGAAGTCCTCGGCCTGGCCGCGGCGGTGGAGGGGCGCTCGGAGCATCTCCTGGGCCAGGCGGTCGTGACGGAGGCGCGGCGGCGCGGCATCGCGCCGGCCGACGCCGCGGACCTGCAGGCCGTCGTGGGGCGCGGGGTGGTGGCCCGGGTGAACGGCCAGGCGGTGGCGGTGGGGAGCCAGGCCTTCCTGGGGGAGCGCGAGGTCCCGGTCCCGGCTCCCCTCCGGCAGGCCGCGGAGCGGTTGCAGGCGGCGGGGAAGACCGTCATTTTCGTGGCCGACGGGACCACCCGGGGGCTCATCGCCGTGGCGGACCAGGTCCGGCCGGAGGCCGCTGCGGTCGTCCAGAGCCTGAGGGGCCTCGGGGTGCTCACCACCGTGATGCTGACCGGGGACAACCGGCGCGTGGCGGAGGCGGTGGGGGCGGCGGTCGGCGTGGACGAGGTCCAGGCCGAGCTGCTGCCGGAGGCGAAGGCGGAGGTGGTGCTGGCGCTGCGCGAGAAGCACCGGGACGTGGCGATGGTGGGCGATGGCGTGAACGACGCCCCGGCCCTCGCCCGGGCCAGCGTCGGGGTGGCGATGGGGGCCGCCGGCTCCGACGTGGCCCTCGAGACGGCCGACGTCATCCTCATGGGGGATGATCTGACCAAACTGCCGTACGCGCTCGCCTTGAGCCAGCAGGCCCGCCGGGTCATCTGGGAGAACCTCGGGCTCTCGGCCGTCATCATCGTCTCCCTGGTCCTCTCGGCTGTCCTCGGCCTCATCTCGCTTCCCATCGGGGTCGTGGGCCACGAGGGGAACACCCTCCTGGTCGTGGCCAACGGCCTGCGCCTCCTCCGCTTCCGCCCCGCCGCCTGATGTGGATTTTGCGTCCCGCATCGGATAGAGTGTCCCCGCCGTGGATGCTCCCACGGCGCTTTTTTCCGGGAGGACTGTCATGATCTGGATGCCGATCACGGAAAGAGAAAGAGGTGGTCACGGGGGATTGGGGAGGGCGGCTGCGGCGGGGCTGGTCCTGCTCCTCGTCGTCGGCTGCGCCCCGCAGTCGGAGCTGACCGCGCGGGAGCAGGCGCTCGAGCTGACGCGCCGGCAGCTCACCCGGGCCGAAGAGGAGGGGAAGGCCCTGGCCCGGCGGGTCGAGGCGCTGGAGCGGGCCGTCGCCGATCTCACCGCCGCACGCACCCAGCTCGAGGGACAGCGAGCCGAACTCTCCGCAACGGTGGAGAAGCTCCAGGGCGAGAACCGGGAGCTGCACCAGGCGCTCCGGGCGCGCGCCGACGAGCAGGCGAAGCGGATCTCGGAGCTCATCGGGCGGAACCGGGTCCTGGAGGTGGAGGTGGCCCGCCTCGGCCTCCTGCAGGGGGAGCTCCAGCGCGCGCAGGAGGCCCGGGCGGCTGTGGAACGGGAGGTGGGACGACTCAAGACCGCCCTGGAGCAGCAGCAGGCGGAGGTGGCCCGCCTGACCCAGGAGACCCGGACCCTCGAGGAGCGGGCCGCCCAGATCGCCCGGGAGAAGGAGGCGGAGATTGCCAAGCTCACCGCCACCTACGATAACCTGGTGAAAGACCTCAAGAAGGAGATCGAGGCCGGAGAGATCCAGGTGACCCAGTACCGCGATCTCCTCACCGTGAACCTGGTGGATAAGATCCTCTTCGACTCCGGGCGGACCGAGATCAAGCCTCGCGGCCTCGAGGTCCTGCAGCGGGTGGGGGACATCCTGAAGGGGGTGGGGGGGAAGGAGATCCGGATCGAGGGGCACACCGACAATGTCCCCATCGGCGCTGCCCTGGCCCAGCGGTTCCCGACGAACTGGGAGCTCTCCACGGCCCGGGCGACCACCGTCGCCCGCTTCCTCCAGGAGCGCGTGGGGATCGCGGCGGAGAAACTCTCGGCGGCCGGCTACTCGCAGTTCCGCCCCGTGGCTGGCAACGACAACGAGGAGGGGCGCCGGCTGAACCGGCGGATCGAGATCGTCCTCGCCCCCCTCCCGGTGGGCCAGCAGGGGGCGCAGCCATGAGGCGGATCGGTTGGGGAGGGGCCGTCCTGGCGGGTGGCCTGCTGCTGGCGCTGGGCGCCTGCGGCGGTCCCCGGACCTATCTCATCGGCCTCCAGTACCGGCCCGCGGCGCCGGCCGAGCAGCAGCCTGGCCCGCTTCCCAGCATCGCCGTCAACTTCTTCGCCGATGTCCGGGAGCGCCCGGACCGGGTGAAGATCGGGACCCTCACCGATCCACGGGGCGAGACCGATACCCTCATCCCGGCGCGCCTGGGGGTGGACGAGGTCGTCACCCAGGCGATCGCCGACGCCTTGGCCAGGCGCGGGCACCCGGTCAAGCAGATCCAGGGCTGGGACCTGACGCTGGCGGGAGTCCAGCCGGCCTGGGGGGATGTCCTGGTCGGGGGGCAAATCCAGGACTTCTGGATCAGCGGGGAACGCGCCCTCGTGAACACGAGGACCGCGGCGGCCGTCCGCTTGAAGGTCGTGGCCGTCGCCTCCCGCACACGCGAGGTCCTCTGGGAGGGGACGCTCAGCACCTCCGCCGAGTCCGTCGAGGTCTTCTTCTCGGAAGAGCAGGTGGCGGCCACGGCCAGCAAGGCCCTCAGCCGGGCCCTCGACCTCTTCCTGACCAACCCGCAGTTCCTGTCGCGGCTGAAGGGGGTCCAACCGTAGCCCGCGGCCCGGGATGGTCTTCGAGGGTCAGGACCGGGTCAGGCGCTCGCCGAAGGCGTCGAGGAGGGCGGGGACGCGCACCATCCCCTTCCCCCGGAGGTGGCCGGCCACCCAAGCGGCCTGGTCCGCGTAGAAGGACCGGGGACTATAGTAGATGGCCACGAGGTCAGCGAGGACCAAGAGCAGGATGAGGACGAGGGCCCGGATCCGGCGCTTGGTGCTCGGGAGCTGGCGGGGCCCGCCGATCCGGTAGCGGGTCCAGGCGAACTTCATCCGGGTGAACATACCGCGCCGCAGCCCGGGATAGCGGGCCACCTTGAGGGCATCGTAGGCGCTCAACACGTGGGCGAAGGCCAGGAGGGGCAGGGCCGCCGCGGCCGCAAGGAGCCCGCCCTCGAGGACTGCGCGGTTCTCTGGCCGCTGCAGGCTCTCGAAACCCGTGTAGACCGCGAGGAGCGTGAGCCAGGCCAGGCCCTCCAGCAGGGCGAGCGCCTGGAAGGCGGCCCCTTTGCGGGGCTGGCCGTTCAGGTACTGGCCCCAGCCGGGGACCGCCAGGGAGGAGAGGGCCGCGATGCCCTCGCGCTCCTTCCCGGCGAACGGCACTGAGCCGCGGCTGTCCGCCTCCCGGTAGGCCTGGAACGTCCCCCCCACCCAGCCGGCCGCCCCCCACAAGAAGAGCAGGACGAGGAGCGCCGGGCCGGTCCGGTCGAGGCGGAAGTGCAGGTCGAGCCAGCCGATCAGGTGGCGCCAGTTCAACCCCCCGACGATCAGCAGCCCGAGGAGGAGGATCTGGAGCAGAAAGAGCCAGTCAGCGGCGGCCCGCTGGCCGTTGTAGAGATGGCCGCCGCCCCACAGGAAGAGGGAGAGACTGGCGGACCGGGCGGGGTCCCGCTGCGGCTTCCCGGCCTCGCCCGGCTTCTGCTGGGGGGTCTCGAGCGAATCACCGATGACGTAGACCTTCTCGGGCATGGCGCCATCTCCTGGAGGTGACCGCGGCCGACAATCTGCAAGCGGCAGGCCCGGGCGGTCCCGCGGCGGCGCTCACGGGGGCTGCCCCTGGGAGGGGGGATTCCCTTCAATCTGCGCGGGGAGTTTCGGAGGGATCGCCCTGCTGGGAGCGCCCGGGCGCCTGGGCGCCGACGGTTAGATGACGGCGGGAGTTACTTTTTGTAACCGGAAGTGCCTTTAGGCTCCAACGGTTACGGGCCAGGTTGCGCGGGGGTTGCGGGCGGTTGCGGCTGGCGGGGCCTCCCGGGGGATCTACCGGGCGTAATGCTGGAGGAGGGTCGTGGCATTGGCCCACCCACCCTGCTCCTGGACGTACAACAGGGGCCAGCCGCGGCTGAGGAGGGTGCTGGCGAAGGTGTGCCGGAGTTGCTCGGGGTTCCGGTAGCGCACGCCCGCCAGGCGCAGGCAGCGGGCCCATGCCGAGGAGAAGGTGCGCGAGAGGAACGGGCGGCCGTCGCGCCACAGGAAGACGAAGGCATCGGGGTTGAAGGGCTGCCCCGCCACGGCGGCCTCAGCTTCGCGGGCCGACCGCAGGTCACGGAGGGCCTCCAGCACGACCTCAGGTTCCGGTAGGAGTGGGTGGGTGATGCTGACAACCCGACTGCGTCCGGTCTTGGGGCTGCAACCGACAGCCCCGCCCCAGTCTCTAACTACTCCGGCTGATCGGGGACACCCTCCACCAGGATGACGGCCCGCGTTCCCGGGGGAAGCGCCTCGTGGGGCACCGGCTCCCCCTTCTCGTCGGGCACAAGAATCGCGATCGTCTCCACGTCCGCGGGCAGGACAGCATCCGAGAACCTGCCGTGGTGGGCGATGCGGGCCGCCTGCCGCCGGACATCTGCCGGCACCGCAGGGTCTTCACCGAACCGCTCGAAGCTCGATTGCCACCATCTCCCCGGGATGATGATCTGGCCCTCTGCGGTCCGGTCGAACAGGATCGGCGGGCCCTTCCGCTGGAGATCCTCCGTGTAGAGTCCCGCTGGCACGGGGGTGATGAAGCGGACGTAGACCCGCCCCGCGCCCACCCGTTCGAGGCCGAACTTCTCGAAAACGAACCGCCCCAGCGCGAAGTCGCCCTGCTCATTCACGAAGCCGTATTGGCGAGCGAGGGCCCTCCACTCCTCCGCCTCTTCTGGGGTCACGACGCGCATCCGCCTGATCGCCCGCCCGTCCGCCATTCCCTCTCCCCCTGCGGCGAACCGACCCCTCTCTGCGACTCATAGCCCCAAAGAGGTCCTCGTACCACCCGCGATCGCTCTTACCTCCCCGCGGCCCTCACCATCAGCCCGAGAAGCGCGATCCCCCAGCCCGGCGCGAGCGCCGCCACCCCTAGCAGCCAGCAGGTGACGGGCCGGTCCGCCCGTCCCGACCGGCGAAGGCCCTTCAGGGCGGTGTCGGTGAGGATGACCCCGAGGAGCGCGGCGGAAGAGGAGAGGATCCAAGCGACGCTCAGGGCCTGCTCGGGCCGGGGGCCTGTCGCCCGGCCGAGCAGCGCCACGAAGGCGACGAGCCAGGCCGGCAGGAGAGCCACGATCCCGAGAAGCCAAGGGATTTCCGGTCGGAGCGTGGTGCGCCGCCTGGCGATCTGCGCCGTCGCGAGCCAGGACGCAACTGTCCCGACCAGGCCCGCAAGGACCGACCATGTGATCACCCCCGCATGACCCTACCCGGCCCCACGGGTCCAGGTACTGAGCCCTGTTCTGAAACCACCTGCTTTTGGATCGTCCTCGCTGCCTACTCAACCCCCGGTGCTGATGACGCTGAGCGAGTGGCTGGCGCGCCAGGGTTTTGGAACGGGTCTCTGTGAATCCACCTTCAACCAGCCTGCACTTTCTGATTGCTCCAACTATCATTCACCCAGAATGCTCACGAGCCTTCCTAAGATGAACGCTCACCTCCACCTAGCTTTTCTTCGGGCTCCCAGAAGCTTGTCCTCAGAGAGGTTGCCGTCAGCGGCGAAGGGGTCGATAGAGTCAGCAGCAGTCTGGTCATTGGGACTCAGTGTGTAGCGACCAGGCTGGGCCAGTTTCAGCTTCACGGCGGTCGTGAGGACAATTGCGGCAATTGTCAGATGCTCGTGGAAGGTCCAGGTCATCCGCTTAGGCTCAATCTTCTCTCCATGGACGATCTTATTGCGGAGCCAATAGAATTCATCCATCCACCAGACCTTCCAGGATCTTCTTTCCCTCTTCCCATCAGTACCCTTCCTCTCCACCTCCTCGATGAAGAAGGAAGCAAATAGGCCGCGAAGCTCTTGCTTGAGTGCCTCTTTCTTGCCTTTCTCATCCTGTACCTGAAGCAACGCCTCGAAGGCACTCGCCATCATCACAGTCTCGGTCCGAAGGGAGACAGAGTCCGAATCGCTGTTCGCAAGGAAAAACCAGTCAATGGCCTGCCGGATCGCCCCTGCCTCGGGAGTACCCTGCCTTAGGATGGTCTCCAGTCCTTGAAGAAGGGGGAGATTTGGCCTTCCTCCAAGACCCGTCGCACACTGAATGGGCATGGTGAACTTGACCTGACCGTGTTGTGCTCGAATCCCTTGAGGCCGACGAGTTGGATGAGCCACTCCGCGCGCGCGCGGACCTCCTCGCCACTCTCCCCGCGGGCCTTCGGACCATACAGGATGTTGTTCCACACACTCAACCAGGGGAACAGGTTCGGCGATTGGAAGATTACTCCCCGATCCGGGCTCGTCCCCTGCACTGGTCTGCCGTGCAGAAGGACCTCCCCATCGGTCGGGTAATCGAACCCTGCGAGGATATTGAGCAGTGTGGTCTTCCCGCACCCGCTCGGTCCGAGGAGTAGCAGGAACTCACTGGGCCTGATCTCGAGGGTGATCCCATCGAGGGCCAGGGTCTCCACGCCTTTCTTGGGGTCTTGGAATACCTTTCTCACACCCTTGACCTGAATCAGACTCTCGCCGATAGAAGCCATCGCTGTCGTCCCTACAGTTCGGTCTCGGCGATCGCGGTGGCCCAGTCGAGGGTCACCAGCAGAAACAGAAACGCCGCCGCCCCCCAGCCGAGCCACCGGCGCATGGTCGCCTCCCGGGAAACGGGAGCGATTATAGCAGCGCG
>JACPAU010000275.1 GCA_016180705.1 Candidatus Methylomirabilota bacterium | reverse complement strand
ACGGAAGGGGCCATCCGCGAGGCCCTGGGGATGGCGGCCGAGAGGGGGATCAAGGCGGCGGCCCTGCACCTGAGGGTCCTGAACCCGCTCCAGGACGGCCCGATCCGGGCCTTCCTGAAGGGGAAGAAGCGGATCCTGATCCCGGAGATGAACTACAACGGGCAGCTCGCCTTTATCCTGCGGGCGCGCTACCTCATTGACCCGATCCAGCTGGCCGTCTGCGAGGGCCGACCGATCAAGGTCGTGGAGATCCTGCAGGCGATCGAGGAGGCGGCGCATGGCCACTAGGTCCCACGTGGAGTATGCGGCGGAGCTCAAGCCCACCTGGTGCCCGGGCTGCGGGGACTACGGGGTGCTCTCGTGCATGTTCAAGGCCATGGCGGAGCTCGACCTGGCCCCCGAGAACGCGGCCCTGATCACCGGCATCGGATGCAGCAGCCGGGTGGCGGGCTTCGTCAACACCTACGGGTTCAACGCGGTCCACGGCCGGGCGCTGCCGATGGCCCTGGGGGTCAAGATGGCCAACCCCAGCCTCACGGTCGTCGCAGCCGGTGGGGACGGGGATGGCTTTGCCATCGGGGGCGGCCACATCCCCCACCTCGCCCGGAAGAACCTGGACATCACGTACATCGTCATGGACAACCAGAACTACGGGCTGACCAAAGGGCAGGTCTCCCCGACGTCCATGCTCAGCTACGAGACGGGGACCACGCCGTACGGCTCGATCGAGATGCCGCTGAACCCGATCGCGCTGGCGCTCACCTACGGCGCGACCTTCGTGGGGCGGGGTTACAGCAGCAACGTGAAGGAGACGACGGATCTCATCGTGAAGGGGATCCAGCACCCCGGCTTCGCGTTCCTGCAGGTCCTCTCCCCCTGCCCCGTCTTCAACAAGGTGGACACCTTCAAGGCCTTCTCCACCCGGATCCAGCCGATGCCGGAAGGGTGGGACCCGACCAACCGGCTGGCGGCCCTGACCCTCGCCCTCACCGAGGAGAAGGTGCACCTGGGTGTCTTCTACCAGGTGCAGGTGCCCACCTACGAGAACCGCTGGGAGGACCTGCGGGCGAAGGCAAAGGCCGAAGGGCACGCGAGCATCGAGGCCCTCGTCCAGCGCGCCCTGGCGGACCCGGCCCCCACGGAGGAGGATGCGTCATGGCGGTCAAGGTGGGAGAGAAAGCGCCGGACTTCACCCTGGTGGACACCGCGCTCAAGCCCCGTGCCCTGAAGGAGTTCCTGGGGAAGACGACGGTCCTGGCCTTCTATCCGGCGGCCTTCACCGGCGTCTGCACGAAGGAGATGTGCACGTTCCGGGACAGCCTCGCCCAGCTGAACAGCGCCGGCGCCCAGGTGGTCGCGATCAGCGCCGACACCCCCTTCTCCAACAAGGCCTTCGCCGAGCGGAACGCCCTCACCTTCCCGGTCCTGAGCGACTACAACCGGGAAGCGATCCGGGCCTTCGGCGTCGCGTTCCCGGACCTGGCCGGCCTGAAGGGACTCACGGTGGCCAAGCGCGCGGTTTTCATCCTCGACGGGAAGGGGGTCGTCCGGTACGCGTAGGTCTCCGAGGATCCGAAGAAGGAGCCGGACTACGCCGAGGTCACGAAGGCGGCCCAGTCCCTGAAGTAGCCGGCCCCGCGCGGCCGATGGCGGCCGGCAGGCGGTGAGAGGGAGACCGGGGTGAGCAGCGTCGTCAAGAAACGGCGCAAGAAGATCCGCAAGCACAAGTACAAGAAGCTGCGGAAGCGGATGCGCCACAAGAAGAAGTAGCGGGCCGGCCTCTCCGCCTTCCCCATCACCCGCCATGCTTCCGCCGCTCCCCCGGCGCACGGCTTGGCACGCTGCCCGCGGCGCTCGGCGAGCGGGCACTTGACCCGCGCCCGGTGAGCTTCTACGTTAACCGGAGCAGGACCCCCGGCGTCCTCCGCGCCCGGAGGACCGGCGGGTCCCTACCCGGAGGTGGGCCGGTGAGGATCCGAGCGATCGCCCTCGCGTCCCTGCTGGCGGGAGGCCTGGCGGCCGGCGTGGCGGCAGCGGCGCACATCCGGGTTCCGGCGAATGCGCTCAGAACGGAGGAATACGGCTGGCTCGGGATCGGGATCCGGGACGTGGGGGAGGATCTTTCCTACGAGCTTTCGGCACGCTTCGGGATTCTCGAGGGGAACGGCGTGCTGGTGGCGGAGGCCCTGCCCGACGGTCCCGCCCAGCAGGCGGGCCTGAAGCCTGGTGACGTGATCGTCCAGGTCGGGATCGAGCGGGTCTGGGAGGTGGCGGACCTGCAGCGCATCATCCGGCACAGGGCCGTGGGGGAGGAGGTCAGGCTGGTCGTCCTCCGGGAGGCGGAGCGCCTGACCGTCCCGGTCCGGGTCGCCCGGATGCCCCAGGAGGCCGCCGACGGCCTCGCCGCCGAGCCCTTCGGCCTGATCGTTCGGGGCTTCGACGCCGCGCTGGCGGAGCGCCTCGGGCTCGGCCGGCAGGGCGGGGTCCGCGTCGTGGTGGTCGACCGGGGTAGCCCGGCCGACCGGGCCGGGCTGCAGCCCGGCGATCTGGTCCTCAGCGTGGCCGGCCGGGACGTCGCCGGCACCACCGACTACGCCGCCGCCTTCCGGGAAACCCCGGGCGCCGTCACCGTCCGTGTCCTCCGGGGGAACACTCCGCTGACGGTCACCCTGGAGCGCCCCGGCCTCCTGCCCCAGCAGTAGCCCCGCCCTACCCCGTCAGGAGCGTCGTCAGCTCCGTCACCTGCTTCCGGAACGTCTCGTCCCGCCCGAGCAGATCCCGCACCTTGGTGCAGGCGTGGATGACGGTGGAGTGGTCCTTGCCCCCGAAGGCCGCCCCGATGTCCGGGAGGGAGGCTCCCGTGTGTGCGCGGCTCAGGTACATCGCCACCTGTCGGGGGAGCACCACGCCCTTGTTCCGGTTCCGGGAGATCAGCTCTTTGATCTTCAGGTGGAAGTAGTCCGCCACCAGGCGCTGGATGTGGCTGATCGTGATGCTCCGATCGTCGCGCACCAGCTCCTTCAGGACCTCCTGGGCGAGGGGGAGCGAGATCTCCTGGCCCGTGAGGGAGGCGAAGGCCACCAGGCGCACCAGGTAGCCCTCCAGCTCCCGCACGTTGGACTT
>JACPAU010000274.1 GCA_016180705.1 Candidatus Methylomirabilota bacterium | reverse complement strand
TGGGTCACGACGAGGTTCGGAGGGCCCACGAGGAAGGCCCGACCCCCGTGGGGGAGGCGCTGGCCCAGAATCGTGGAGAGGTTCTGGAGGGTGAGGGTCCCGGCGAGCAGGCCGCGCAGCGGCCCGCCCTCGTCCCGGATGGGGGCCGCGATGGCGACGGTCGGCTCCCGTGTCGCCCTGCCGATGTACGGCGCCGAGAGGTACGGTCCCGCGCTCCGGCGGCCCGACTGGAAGTAGTCCCGATGTGAGAAATCCTGGCCGACCAGACTGGGCTCGGTGCTGTGGGCCCGCAGGATGCCGGCGGCGTCCACGACGAAGACGGTGGCCAGATCCCTGGCGTTCTCGTGGATGCCCCGGACCCGGGACTGGAGGGACTTCCAGTCCTGCCTGAGGAGCGCCTCGCGGATGAAGGGGCTCTCGCTCAGGGCCTGGAGGAGGACCCGCCGCCCCCGGATGTGCTCGCGCACGATCTCCACGCCAAGGGCGACGCCGCGCCGGTGCTGGTCGAGGGTTTCCGCGCGCCAGGCCCGCTGGAACTGCCAGAGAATTCAGCCCCACCGACAGGCGACGGGATAATTTTGATCTCTTTTGATAGCATTAAGCCTGAGAGATTGCAAGGTTTTCTTCCCTGGCCATGCCAGGAGATCCTCACCGCCAGGGTGGCCAGGGCCTGAACGCGGCCCTCACTCGGGTGGTCGGATTTGCTGGACGGGGGGTGGGCTCGGTTCGGGGGAAGGAAGCCGAGAGATGCCGCGACGCCGGGGTAGCCCCCGGCGCCGCGGGTCTGTTCGGGCCCCGGCGAGGGGGCACCCGCCGGGCCCCGATTTCCCCTTGGGCTGGCCAGAAGGTTGGGAGCCGGCCCGAGGGGGGAGAGATGTCAGGCCGCCTTACGCAGCGACTCGTGCTGCCCTGCCAGTAGCCGCTTCCGGTCGGCGCGCATGCCCAGGGCGATACCCCCGGCGAGGAGCAGCAGGACCAGTCCCGCCGCGAGGAATCCCGGACCGGCGCTGATCGGGAGGTCAAGAGCGAGGAACCCCATGTGCCTGCCTCCTTCCGGGCCGTCTCTGGTTGGCCCGTCTTAAAGATAGCAGGCGCCTGGAGGGTGGGCCGTGAGAACTTTCACAAAACGCGGGACCGCTCGCGGCGGAGTCGCGGCTGGGAGCGCTGCGGCGGGCGGGAGGGGGAGGCAAGGAAGGAGCGGAGGCGCTCCGTCCGGAGGAGGAGGTGGCGTCCCGCGTAGCCGAGAAGGCCGGCCCGGGCGAACCGGCGCATCTGCATCGAGACCGTCTCGCGGCTGGTCCCGATCAGGTTCCCCAGAGTTTCGTGGGTCACGGGCCGCGGGAGGCGGACGCGGCCGTCGGGTGTAGCCTCCCCTTCCTGCTCGCCGAGCCGGAGGAGCGCGCGCGCGAGGCGGCGGGCCGCGAGCGCGACGGCCTCGAAGGCGCGCTCGGGAACGGCCAGCAGGATCTCGCCGAAGACATCTCCCGGCCGGAACATCTGCACGATGGACTCCCGGCCCTCCCGGCTGAGCAGGCGGAGCTTGACCCATCCTTCGCGGAGCAGGTAGAGGGCATCGGGGGCATCCCCAACCGCAAAGATGACCTGGCCCTTCCGATAGACCCGCTCGGCGCAGCGGCGCGCCACCTCCGCCTGCTCGGCGGGCGAGAGGCCTTCGAGCAGTGTGCTCCAGGGCACGGGCGCCTCGTCGCCTACTTCTGGCCCCGGCTCGACCCCTCGCCTCCCGTCTCACCCCGCTGCGGGCTGGCCAGGTCGAGCAGGAGCATGATGGGGTCCACCAGGAACCATCCCAGGATGCCGCCGATGATCAGGACGCCGCCCAGGCCCGGAAATCCCGCGACGACGAGGAGCATGCCGGCGGGGATGCAGACGAAGGACATCCAGCTCAGCAGGGTCCGCACGATCCTCCGCAAGCGTCCCGAAACCTTTCCGGCCAATCCCATCCCGCTCCTTCGCCCGCACGCTGCCGCAGGCAGACGAGCGGACGCTAGACTGGCTCGGGGATACTGTCAAGGGGCGATGGCCGGCGGCGAATCGCAGGACGTCCAGAGGTCCGCTGGCGGAGGCGTGTGGGGGTCGAACCCACCGCGGGCTTATTAGGCCCGCCGCTGGTTTTGAAGACCAGGAGGGCCACCGGGCCCAATCCGCCTCCGGTGGTTCGCGCGAGCGCGGCGACGTCGTGGTGGGAAGATCAGTATAGCGGAAGGCCCGGAGGGTGTCCACGGCGCGGCGGGGAGCCGAGGGAAGGCGCGGCACCGCTCAGCGGGCCCGGCGCCGCTCGAACTCCTCCCGCTCGATGTCTTTCGGCTCGTAGTAGTGGGGGGCCTCGTAGCCGAAGAAGTACTCGACGATCCGGTTGATGGCCGCGGCGACGGCGACCGCGACGAGAAGGCCCAGCAGCCACAGCTGCCACGCCTTCCAGCGCCGCCGCCCGAGCAGCCTGGCCCGCCGCCTGCGCCGACGCCACCAGGCGGTGAGCCCCATTCCTCACTCGGCGGGGGCGGCCCTGGTCTGCCGGAGGTACTCGGCGATCAGGGCCCGGACCAAGAAGAGGTCGAGCCGGCAAGCCCCGGCGCCGGAGGGCGGGACGAACCGGAGGCCGTGGCGGATGAGGCCGGCGCCGTCCGGGAGCGGGGCCCCGTCCGTCCAGGCGACGGCTGCGGTCACGGTGAGCGGGGTCTGGGGGCTGGTGAGGCTGACCTCGACCTCCTGCGCCGGTTCCATGGGCGCCGGGAGCCGGACCAGCATCCCGCCGTCGCTGATGTTGCCGAGGCGCCCGGTCAGGACGACGCCCGGGACGCCGAGTGGCCGGCAGGTAATGGGCAGGTCAATGTTGAGCCGGACGTAGCGGCGGGGGGTCGGTCCCCCCTGCTGCGCCAGGAACGCCTCCCAGACCGTCGCGTAAATCGGCTCCATCCCGGTGAAGGCGAAGCCGCAGCGGACCCCTTCCGCGGTGGGTCGCAACCAGGCGACCCGCCCGCGAGCGGCCACCGCGCGGTCACCCACCCGGAGAAGGAGGTCCAGAGTCCCCTCCGGGGGCGCGGCCGGCAGTTCGGCTTCCAACCCTCCCTGGCTCACGTTCCAGGTCATCCCGATCAGGGAGGGGATCCCCTCCTCCGGACTGGTCGCCGCCCGGCAGATGACCGGCAGGCCCGCCTCGTACCGTGGACTGCGCCGCTGCTCCTCGCCCGCCACGCCCACGCCCCCCTCTCCCCCCTACACCTCGATGAGCGGGAGCTGGACCAGGGCCACCGCGGGGCGCCGCCGCTCCGCGGCGGGCACCGGCTCCCGGCGGCGCTCCCGTCGCTCGAAGGCGCGCACCAGGTTCCGCCCGTCCCGCTTGGCCTGGAACAGGGCCTGGTCGGCCCCGTCAATCAGCTCGGCCGTGGTCGTCGCGTGTTCCGGGTACGTG
>JACPAU010000001.1 GCA_016180705.1 Candidatus Methylomirabilota bacterium | reverse complement strand
AGACCCGGCGGTCCCGCGCCAGCGTCAGCGTGAGCCGGTCCTCGGCCTTGGCTGTCCCCGTCCGGGAGCGGGGGAGATCGACGTCCGTCCCCCGCTGCAGCATCGGGGTCGTCACCATGAAAATAATCAACAGGACGAGCACCACGTCCACCAGCGGCGTGACGTTGATCTCGGAGAGGAGGCGCCGGTCGCGCCGCGTGGGTCCTGCCGACGGCTGCATGCTCTCTCCTACCGGGTTGCCTCGCGCAGGGCCGCCTCCGCCACGACCTGCCCGGCCCGGTCCATCTCCTGCGTGAAGCCTTTCACCCGGCCGACGAAGTAGTTATAGGCGATGACCGCGGGGATCGCGACGAAGAGGCCGGCGGCCGTCGCCACGAGCGCCTCGGCGATCCCGGCCGAGACCACCGCGAGACCGCCCGAGCCGGTGGCGGCGATGGCCTCGAAGGCCCGGATGATCCCCAGGACCGTGCCGAAGAGCCCGATGAAGGGGCTCACGTTGCCGAGCGTGGCCAACGAGGGGAGCCGCCGCTCGAGGTGCGCGATCTGCTCGGCCGTCTCCCGGGCCGCGGCGCCCCGGATCGCCTCCAGCGCGGCGGTCAGGTCCGGCCCCGGGGCCAGGGCGAAGCGGCGCTCGAGCGCGCGCTGGAGGGGGATGAGCCCGGCCGCGAAGACGGCCGCCACGGGATGGTGCCGGCGGGCCTCGCAGGCGGCGGCCGCATCCGCCACCTTTCCCGCCGCGAGGGCCTCCTCCACCTCCGCGCGTACCGCCGCCACGGCCCGGGTGATGCGGCGGTAGACGAGGGCCCGCTCCAGGATGACGGCGAGCGAGTAGATCGAGCAGGCGGCGAGGATGAGCAGGGTGACCCCGCCGCGGAGGAAGAGCTGGAGGGCACCCTGGTCGAACATCGGCGCTCCGTCAGCGGTCCGGCTGGAAGGAGGTCGTCCGCCGGCCCCGCTCCCGGTGGCGGTCCAGGGCGAGGGCGATCAGCCGGTCGATCAGGGCCGGGTAGGACAGCCCGGTCGCCTCCCAGAGTTTCGGGTAGACTGAGGTGGCCGTGAAGCCGGGGATGGTGTTGATCTCGTTCACGTAAATTCGATCCGTCCCCCGCTCCAGGAAGAAGTCCACGCGGGCCATGCCGGCGCAGTCGATCGCGGTGTAGGCCCTGAGGGCGAGGGCCCGGAACTCCTCGGCCAACCGCGGCGGCAGCGCCGCCGGAATCTTCGCCTCAGCCCCGCCCGGGGCGTACTTGGCCTGGTAGTCGTACCACTCCCGGGCGGGGAGGATCTCGCCCGGCACCGAGGCCTCGGGGGCCTCGTTGCCCAGGACGCTCACCTCGATCTCCCGGGCGGCGAGCCCGCGCTCCACGATGAGCTTGCGGTCGTAGCGGGCGGCGAGCGCGAGGGCCGCTCGAAGGCCCGCCGGGTCCACCGCCTTGCTGACGCCGACGCTCGAACCCAGATTCGCCGGCTTCACGAAGCAGGGGAAGGGGAACCGGCGGGTCAGGGCCGCGAGGCACGCCTCGGGGTCCTCCTCCCACCGGCGGGCCGGCAGGATTTCGTACTCCACGACGGGCAGTCCGGCCTGCCGGAAGGCCGCCTTCATGTGTGCCTTGTCCATCCCGAGGGCCGAGCCGAGCACCCCCGCGCCCACGTAGGGGAGGTCCAGGAGTTCCAGCAGCCCCTGCACCGTCCCGTCCTCCCCGTAGGTCCCGTGGAGGACGGGAAATGCCAGCTCCAGGGCGAGGGGGGCGGGCGCGAAGGCGCCGTCGGCCGTCACGGTGGCGAAGGCCGGCGGCCCCGGGTCGGGGGCGAGGGTCAGGCGGCCCCCATCCGGCTGGGAGGGGGCGCGGGGCACCGCCTCCACGCGGTGCCAGGTGCCCGCCTTGGTGATGTAGAGCAGGATCGGCTCGTAGCGGCTGCGGTCCATGGCCGCCACGACGGAGGCCGCCGAGGCCAGCGAGACCTCGTGCTCGCCGGAGCGGCCGCCGAAGATCACCCCGACGCGCAAGCGCTCCGCCATTCCTCTATCCCATCCGCGCTGCCCGTTGCACCGCCCAGGCCCCCGTGCTACCGTGACGCCCCGGGAGGGTCGCATGGTCCCGGGCTTCAACAGCGAGGTCCAGCACCGCGGGCGTCGCTACCACATCCAGACCGAGGACCTTGGGAGCGAGAATCCCTGCCTGCTGACCCTGGTCTACGAGTCGGGGGCTATCCTCGGCCGTCTCAAGGTTCCCTACGCCGAGATCCTGGGCCCGCAGGCCTCCGCCGAGCAGATCCGTGCCTTCATGGAGGCCCGCCACCGGCAGGTCATCGCGGACCTGCTCGCCGACCGCCTGACGGCCGGATCCCCGCCGGCCCGGACGCTCGAGGACCTGATCGCCGAGGCCCTGCCGGCCCCGGGAGACGGGGCGGCCGGCGCCCGGCCCGGCGGGGCCGGTCCATCGGGGGAAGGCGGGACGGGGAGACGGGAGGCGGGGGGCACCTAGCTGACAGCGCGCGACACCTCGGTCGCGGGCTCTCCCGCAGGGGCGGGCTTCAGCGAGCGCCGGAAGGCCTCGTCCGCCGCCCGGCACCGCTCCAGCACCCGGGCGAGCAGGGCGTAGCGGCCCTCGCCTACGTTCCGGTACTTCCGGGCCAGCTCGGTCGTCTCGCGGAAGAGTTCCTCGGGCTTCAGCTCGGCGGACGTGGCGAACTTGTCCAGGGCCTTCTGGCGCTCGGTCATGTACTCCATGAGGGCCCGGAACTCCTCGAGCACGTCGGTCTGGGCGATCCGCTCCATGATCCGCTGCTGCTCCCGCAGGTGCTCCGTGAAGGGCAGCAGCTTCTGCTCCACGTCCTTGTAGATCATCTCCACGGTCACCTGCTGGTCATCCAGGTAAATCCGGTACGGCTTGGGTTGCTCCTCCAGGTAGCGGCCGGCTTCGGTGAGGATCCGGCGCTGCTCGGTGAGGTACCGCGTGAACTCGTCGAACTGGTCCTTCAGCTCGGAGTCCAGGTGGGCCCCCACCCGCTCCAGGTTCTGCTCCTGCCCCTGGAGGTACTGCTTCAGGGGCTTGATGCGCGCGTCCAGCTGCCGGAGCGCCTGGTCCATGCTGCGCCGCTGGTCCGCCAGGTACTTCTGGAACGGGGTGAGCCGCTCCTCCAGGTAGCGTTTCGCCTCCTCGATCGCCCGCTGGGCATCCTCGAGGGACCGGAGGATCGCTTCGAGAGCCGGGGATGCGGACCAGGAGAGCATGGCCGGATTCCTCCTGTGCGCGTCGCCGTCTTCGCCGCTCCCGCCGGGCGCCGCCTCGGCACCCTCGGTGCGGCCCTTGCCGGTCCATCGCAACATGGGGCGGTCCCTCTTTCCCTCAGGGGCTCACGAGTTCGCGGCAACCATCGCACAAGTCCCCGAGGGTGTCAACAGGCAAAACCGGTCCGGCGCCGCAAAATCCACGAGTTAGCACCCCACCTGACCCCGGCGAGCAGGCTGAGGAGCCGCTAGACGGGCAGCCCGCCGTCCGTGGGATCCCCTTCGAGGGTGCCCATCCGTGCCGCCAGCCCCGCCCCGGTGACCGCTGGTGCAAATTCCCTACCACAGCCGCTCTTGCCTATTGCACCCCCCCGGGCAGTGTTCGCCGCCAGACGACATGCGCGACGAGGCAGGTCACGAAGGCAGCTCCGGAGAGCATGCTGATGGTGAGAGCCGTGCGCCAGTGAAGTGGGCGAAACTCCAGCATCAGATGGTGCTTTCCAGCCGGAATCCATGCCCCCATGAGGGCCAGATCGGTCCGGTGGAGCGGAATCTCTCGTCCATCCAAACGGGCGCGCCACCCGGGATGCCAGATCTCGCTGATGACCAGGAAGCGGTTCCTCTGGCTCTCGGTCTGTACGGCGAGATAGCCATCGGCGGCATCCACCACCGTCGCCCGGTCGCCCTGGGAGCGCAACGAAGACATACCCTCTGGCCCGCTTCCCTGAACGACCGCGAGGTTCTGGAGGTTGTGTCGTTGCATTTCAGCAATCGCCTCGTCCTCACCTTGTGCTAGCACCACGCGCTCGACCCAGAAGGCGCGTGGTAAGACCTTCTTGTTTCGATAGATGAAGATCTCGGCCAGCTCCATTCCCCTGTAGAAAGCGAACACGGGCTGGTCAGGATAACGCGCGACCGGCTCGAATCGGTCGGGCGGAAGCCTGAGCGGAACCGTTGCCAGGAGATACTTGACGTTGAGCGCGTCGAACAGATCCCCCCTTGCTATCCGAAGAAGATCAGTCATGACGCTAGCCCCTTCGTGTACGACCCGACCCCACTGCATTAGCTGAAGATACCGCTGGTAATGGCGCAGATTGAAAGGCTCATACCCCGTGATGAGCTGAAGTCTCATCGCGGCGGCCGACCCGTAGTTGACCGTGCCCCGGCCCACGGGTGCAGTACGGAAGACGGTCGGATCCGTGGCCAGAAACTGCGCGTAATCGGTGGTCGGCACGACGCGTGAGTGCTCAAGCATTCCGAGATATTTGTGAGCGTAAGCCGTCCCTTCGGCCGCGATCGCGAGGACGATCACGGCGGTGGCGAGACGTGGCCACCAGGTTCCGGATCGACGCCGTTGTAGCCGGGCCAGGAGCTCCTCGAGCCCGATGCCGGCCAAGGCGATGCCAAAGAACGCGGTGAGAAAGAGCAATCGGGCGGGCAGCCGAAACAGACGGAAACCCGGCAGAAGTTCGTACAGTAGCCGGAGGACAGGCGTATCCAGGGACACCAGCAAGGATGTTGCCAGGCCCACGGCCAGGAAGCAGGTCGGCGAACGTCGCCGTCCGAGGACGGCCCCCACCAGAGCCAGGAGCAGCGGCAGCAGACCGAAATAGGCGACGTCTTCCCACATCTCGACTCCGGGATAGCTCCCGTCCAGCGGGCTGCCGAGCGCCTCCGGCCGGAAAAAGGTCAGCAGATGCCGCATCTCTAGTGCATGACCGCGGCGCAGGAATTCGATTGATGCATCACCCCGCGAGATGAGAGGAGCCTCAGCCGCCAGGGGCCATAAGAGATACGCGGCCATCCCTATTGCCAGCAGGGCGCTCCAGCAGAGCCACGTCGCCACCTGCCGCACGTGCTGCCGCTGCCCCGCCCGCCACGATGCGACCTGAGTGATGAGTAAGTAGGCGATCAGGAACCAACCCGAGTAGTAGACGAGCTGGATGTGCCCTCCATGCAAGGTGAGCGCACCGGCAGCGGCGACGGCAAGGGCGTTCCCCGCCCCTGGACGCTTTGCGATTCTGAAGACCGTGGCGAAGAGGAGCGGGAAAAAGGTGATGCTCGGCAGGAAACTCAACCAACCGGCATAGACGGCCATGAGGACCTTGAAATTAAACAGAGCGGCGGTGGCCATCAGCACCCGGGGCAACCTCCCGAGGCCGAGAGCTTGTCCCAGCGCGTAGTACACCCACGCTCCGATCACAAGATGGAGCCAGATCGTCCATCCCATCGCCTCTGGCGGAGACAACAAATAGAAAAGGAAATGCAGCGGATAGGTGTAGAGACCGTTCGGATTTGTCAATGCGGGCCCGCCGGCAAGCTGATCCGCCCGCCAAAACGGAATCCCACGGCCTGCATGCCAGGAGCGGAACAGGACCTCCTTGGCACCAATGTGGTACGGGACGATGTCCGAGTGCGGCGTATAGGGGAGCTCGCCCGGTCGGAGCAGGAACCCGTACCCCACAACAGCCAGCAGCAGGATCAGACAGTGGGGGGCCAACCAGTCCTGTTCCCGGAAGGGTCTCAGCCAGCTTCGCACGCTTGTAACGAGGCGAGGCTCCCCGTGCGTGTTCATGTGCATTGTTCGGCCGCTATTGCCTCCGGATGTCGCGATGGCTGCCGCGCCTGCGCCCGACCGGCCGGAGGCCGCTATGTTGTTTCGTCAGATAGCCCCCTCGCGGGATCAGCGGTCTCTGTGCCCAGCGCCCTCCGCGTCAAGGCCCTCCACTCCGTCCGCGCCCTTGTGGGGCACGGATGGCGTTCCCCCCGTTCACCGGCGGCCGTCCGTGCGCAGGTTTCGCTCCACCGATTCGAGGCGCCCTCGGATGATGTGCGTCTCCGGATGGTCGGGTCCCAGACGCGCCAGGATCGTGCGGAGCTGGTCCCGGGCCTCTGCCCAGGCTCCGCGGCGTTCGGCCGCGGAGGCCAGGACCCATCGGGGTGAAAGCAACTCACCGTCCAACCGGAGAGCCTCCTCGGCCGCGACCGTTGCCTCATCGAATCGTCCCAGCTGGAGCAACGCCTCGGCTCGTTCTGCATGCAGCCCGCTCGTGACGGGCGCTCTCGGCAGCAGGGCCAAGGCGCGCGCGAGGGCTTCCAGCCGGTGCTCAAGGGCCGTGGGGCCGGCGGCGCGGTATTCCTGCGCGAGGCCAAGCCAGGCCAGCTCGTTCCCGGGGTTATCCGCCACCGCGCGCCGCAGCTCTGTCAGCGCGCGATCCCAGGTGTCCGGATCGCGACGGTACGCGGCGAGGTAGCGCAGGTCGGCCGTGGGGTCCGTAAGCCGGTACTCATGGTCAGCGATCAGATCCGCGTGGCGCCCCCCTCGCCGGACGAACACTTCGGCCACCGGATCCCAGTACACGCGTGCCCACCCCGGGTGTCTGCTGAGGTAGGCCATGCGGCGGTCCGGGTCGGCATCGAGCACCAGGATCTCTACGCCGTACGCCGCAGTGATCCGATCCAGAGCGGGGGGGGACCGATGGGCCTGCAGGTAGGCCTCCAGGAGCTTCTCGTCGAACAGGACGGCGTCGTAGCGGCCGTCAATGATGACCTGATTGGCGGGCCATCGCCGCCAAAGCAGATAGCCACCGAACTTGTAGGAGTTGAAGACCCGGCCGTTGAGCCGATAACGCTCCAGAAAGGTAGTGGCTCCCTCCGGGAAGTAGTTGGGCCGCACGCCGAACCCGGGTCGGAACCGCGATGTGAGGAGGCCTTGGTCCACGATCGAGGCGGTCAGCACAAGCAAGCAGGCCACGGCCCCGGTCCGCTCCAGCCATTGGTGTGGTCTCTCTGGGCCCCGGGCGGGCATGTGACCGGCGACACGGACGAGGGCGAGAGCCAGGAGGGGGAGCACGGCCAGGACGAAGTAGGGAAGAGCCCGGCTCCGGAAGACGGCGTACGTCCCCATGAAGAGGACGATCCCCCCGCCCACCGGATCGAAACGGCGTTCCCAAGCCAAGAGGAGAAAGGCGGTGGTGGCGAAGGCGATCAGCACCACGCTGAGGACGATGATCACTTCCGACCACACGGGGTCGATTTCAGGGAGGACCCAGACCTCGCTCCATTCCTTGAAATCCGTCAGCCGGGTCATGGTGTTCTGACGGAACGGGAACGAGAGCATCGAGGCCCCGTGCGGGTTGAGGAGGCTGGCAGCCGGCAGGGAGATTACCGCAGCGGCCAGGTGCCGCACGTGCTCCCTGTCCAGGCGGAGGCGTCCCCAACCCGGCGCGAACCCAGCCCCCGGCAATAGGTTGGCCAAAAGGACGAGCCCCGGCAGGCCGAATCCGAAGACAAAACTGGCGTGCACGTTGACCCAGGCAACCTGAACGGGCAGGAGCGCGTAGACCTCCCGCGCGGGCCTGTCCTGAAGCCGCAGCAGGATGGCCATCGTCGTGAGGAGGAGCAGGAAACTCAGAGTCTCCGGCCGGACAAAGAGGCGGAACCTAAGCGCCAGGCTTGCCACGAATACCAGCAGGACTGAGGCCAGTGGGTGGAGGTCGCAGCCTCGCAGGACCCTGTACAGGACGAGGGCGATCAGGAAGAGCAGCAGGAGGCGGAGCAGAACCAAGCCCGGCGCGCCGGCGGCGAGAAAGGTTAGATAGAACAGGATATCTGCGACCCAGGAAAACTTGACCCACTCCCGGCCGGCGGTGGTGAAAGCAAAGGGGTCGTCGGCTGGGAGGGACCAGGTGGTCAGGTAAAGCTCACCCTGCTTCAGGTGCCACCAGGTGTCAGGGTCGCTGATCTGGAAGAATCCCAGCAGGCTCAGGTGGGCGGTGACGAGCAGGCCCAGGACGAGGCTGAGAAGCCTTGGGGTGGTCACGGGGGAAGCAACCGCCCGGGACTGGCTTGCCTTCGTAACATCCATATACTCCGGGCAGAGACAGTCAATCTGCCGCGCTCAATGTACAGCGGGGGCGCGCACACCGGCTAAAGCCTCCGGTAGAAGTACAGGGCCAGCCCAATGCCGAGGAGGCTCGCGAGGTTCAGGCGCACGGTGAACCCGAAGGTGAGCGAGAGCACCCGGAGGTCCATGGTGGTAGGGGAGAGCCCGGGGCTCACGCCGCGGGCGAAGAGCTGCTCCAGGATCCCGCCGGGGAAGAGGAGCCGGATGATCTCGCCGAGGAGGGCCCCGACCAGGGCCCCCACGACCAGGAGGACGATGAGGCCGGCCGTACTACCGGGATGCTTTCCCACCGGAGATCACCTCCTCCTCGGGGCGCGCGGGCTTCCCCCCGTCGCCGTAGACGTCTGCCTTGCGGAGAACCATGCCGAAGATGAAGAGGACCGAGGCGCTGATGGCCAGGGCGATCAGCGCCAGGCGGAGCGTGACCGAGGTGACGAGGGCGGCCGTGAAGGCGTGGGTCAGGGCGAACAGGTAGATCAGGAGGACCGTCTCGGTCCGCCCCAGCCCCAGTCGGACTAGGCGGTGGGAGGAATGGTCCATCCCGCCCACCGTGATGGGCCGGCCCTGCCGCCACCGGAGGAGGGTCACCAGGCTCGTGTCGAAGATGGGGTAGGCGAGGACCAGGAGCGGGATCAGGAGCGAGGTGGGGACCGTGGGGCTGCGCCAGGAGCCGTAGGCGGCCAGCCCGGCCAGGAGGAACCCCAGGGTCTGGGAGCCGGCGTCGCCCATGAAGATGGAGGCGTGGTAAAGGTTGTGCCGGAGGAAGCCGAGGCAGGCCCCGGCGATGGCGGCGCCGACCACCGCCGTCGGGAGCTGCTCCGGGCCCAGCTCGGCGTACCGGGCGGCCAGGACGGCGAAGGTCCCACCGCTGATGGCGGCGAGGCCGGCCGAGAGCCCGTCCATGTTGTCCAGGAGGTTGAAGGCGTTGGTGATCCCGACCAGCCAGAGGGCCGTCACGCCCCAGTTCAGGAGGGGATGGGGCAGAAAGGTGATCGAGATCCCCCCGGCGACGGCCAGCACCGCGGCCCCACCCTGCGCGAGGAGCTTGGTCCGGGGGCCGAGCCCCCGGGTGTCGTCGCGGAGGCCCGCGAGGAAGAGCAGGGTCGCGCCGGACACGAGGCCGAGAAGCCCCGGCGCCGGCGGGGCGAAGAGGGCCGCCGTCACCCCGATGGCAACGTAGAGGGCGATGCCCCCCAGGCGGGGGACCGGCTGGGCGTGGATCCTGCGCGGGGAGGGCCGGTCCAGCACGCCGTTCCGGCGGGCGAAGGCCCGGACGGGGGGCGTGAGGCAAAGGGCGATGAGGAAGGCCGTGGCGAACGGAGCGAGGAGGGGTCCGAGGTAGGACACGGTCTAGAGCCTCACCACCTTCTCGCGCCCCTCGCGCAGATGCCGGGTCGCGTTCTGGGCGTCGAAGACGAGGCGGCTGTGCCGGACGACCCAGGGGACGTCGTAGGCGCTGTGGCGGACGGCGATGAGGACGCAGTCCATGGCGGCGAGCAGCTCGGCCGTGAGAGGCTTCGAGTCCAGCGCCGGGAGGCCGGGCGGCAGCCCGTGCTCCCCCGGGGTCAGCTTCGGGACGTGGGGGTCGTTGTAGCAGACGGCCGCCCCGCTCTGGGCCAGGATGTTCAGGACCTCCACGGCCGGGGAGTTGCGGCAGTCGTCGATGTCCCGCTTGAAGGCCGCCCCCAGGACGAGGATCCGCGCGCCCTTCAGCGGCTTGCCCTTCTCGTTCAGGGCCCGGGCGAGGCGGTGGACGGTGTAGTAGGGCATCGACTGGTTCACCTCGGCCGCCAGCTCGATGAACTTGGTGTAGAAGTTGTACTCCCGGGCCTTCCAGGAGAGG